>JBBRWU010000065.1:0-5718 GCA_038249015.1 Candidatus Doudnaibacteriota bacterium
AATTCCGCCCGTGGACAGAAATGTTTTGCGTATGGGAATTTTTGAACTGATGTTTTTAAAAAAAGTCCCACCCAAAGTGGCAATTAACGAAGCGGTGGAGTTGGGCAAAACCTTTGGCGGGGAATCCACGGGGAAATTTATTAACGGAGTGATGGGCACTCTGTATAAGGAACTTAACCCCATAGATAATGAAGTGGCGGAAGATATTGAAGACGAAGTGAAAAAAAATAAAAATAGTTAACCGGTTAAGGAATAATTTCCCTAAATCGGTTTTTTATTTATCATTTTTCGGCGAACCGAAAATGAGAACAAAAAATTAACATAAAAAAATGAAAAAAATTATAAAGGATTTTTTTGCCGTTTCAATTTTTTTGCCGTTTGTTTTGGGTTTAGCTAAATTACCGGTTGTTTTTGCCCAAGCGGGCGGCGTGGTAATTAGTCAGGCGCAGGTGAGTGGGGGACCCTGGAAAACCAACGAAGATTTTATAGAAATTTTTAATCCCGGCAATCAGGATATTTTACTTCAAGGTTTTAGTTTGGTAAAGCGCACGGCCGCGTCTACATCTAAGGAAACAATTTTGTATTTGTGGGAAGGTGCGGAAGTCATTTTGTCAAAACATTTTTACCTTTTGGCAAATCCTACTATGCCGGTTGCCTCACCTTCATCTACCCCGGATATCATCAATGCCGCAATTGTGATCGCGGACAATAACGGGTTGGCAATAAAAGATACAGCCGGGCAAATTTTGGACAGTTTGTCCTGGGGCAACACGGACAACGGATTTCCCTCTGCCACAACAACAATAATCAAGGCAAATTTTTCTTTAGTCAGAGATGATTTATACGGTAACGCTTCCGCTTACAGCATTATTCCGAGCCGGCCAAAAAATTCTTCTGTATCGGATGTATTTTTGCCGCCCGCTGAACCTGCTTTAACATCAGATACCGCTACCACAACCGCCAGTAGTACGCCGGAAATAATCACCAAAAGTTTAAAGGTAAAAATTTACCGGTTTTTGCCCAATCCGGTCGGGGATGATGCCGGAGCGGAATGGGTGGAGTTAAAAAATTTAGATAGCGTGGAAGTGAATTTAACAGGCTGGTATTTGGACGATAAAAATACGGGGAGCGGGCCGGCTACGGACTCCTATATTTTGTCCGGCACAATTGTGGCCGGAGAAGTTAAAAGATTTATTTTGCCAAAGGAAGCGTTTGCGTTAAACAATAGCGGAGGCGATGAGGTGAATTTATATTTTGCCGATAAAGCGGTGGCCGAAACAGTCGGTTATTCAGCAGTCGCTTACGATGACGGCATTTTTGAATTTCGGGATAACATTTGGCAACCGCCGACCCTAAGCACCGGTGGAGGCGGAAGTTCCGGTAGTAGTAGCGCGGCAAGTAGTGTTGTTTCGTACTTGGGAACTTCGCAATTTAAATTAAACGAAATTTTTGCCAATCCGGCCGGGGACGACGCCGGAGGCGAATGGATAGAAATTTACAATTCAGCTTCGGCTACGGGAAGTTTGGTGGGTTTTTATTTGGCCGACGGCGAAGGGGAAACTTGGAGTTCGTCCGCTTATTTAATTTCCACTTCCACCTTGGTATCACCTTTGGGTTTTGTTGTAGTATATTTGTCCAAAGATTCAATAACGTTAAATAATTCCGGTAAGGAAAAAGTAAAATTATTTAATCCGCAAAAACAATTGGTAGATAAAATTGAATACGCGGACGCGCCGGAAAATCGCGCCTGGGCAAAAATTCAAGAAGGTAAATGGCAGTATCAAATTCCAACACCCGGTCAGGATAACAGTTTGGTGCCGGAATTACCTAAAATTATTATCAGTGAAATTTTACCTGCGCCACAGCCGGAACAGGAAGAATTTATTGAATTTTATAATAGCGCGACGACCACGGCAAATTTAGGCGGTATAGTTTTAAAAATAGGAAGTAAAAATAAAATATTTGATTTTGGTCAGACACTTTTACCAATGTCGTATTTGGTTTTGTATACGGATGACTTGCCCGGGGCTTTAAGAAACAGCGGGCAGGAAATAGCGTTGTTAGATATGTACGGCAGAACAATATTTTCCGCTTCCTACCCAAAGGCCAAAGCCGGGGAGGCTTATGCCATTACCGAAGCAGGGAGTTTTTTTTGGACCGGCAGTCCCACCCCCGGGGAAACTAATATGATAGTTTTGTCAGCCAGTACGACTGCCCCGGTAAAAATAACCGCAAGTCCGGCTGTTAAAACATCAACAGTTTCCAAAAGTACGGCGGACTATACTAAACTTAACAAGGCCTATGGTAATTTGGAATTAAAGCTGGCTATGTTGGAGAAGCGTATTGATGAGTTAAGTTTGAATACTAAAGATGTTGTAAGTAAGGATTTATCCGGTAATCCGCAAGAGATAACGGAATTTGATGCACCAAAATCAAGCCAAGCGTCGTATAAATATTTAGTGTTGGCAGGAGGTTCTTTGCTAGTTTTAATCGGTATCGGAAAAAAACATCTTTCCGGTATTTTTAGAAAATATCTGGATTAGTTTAGACAAATAGGTTATAATAGAGGTACTAGTTTTTGGTCCTTTTGTTGGGTGTTATTCCCAATGACTTGAACTTTAAGAATTAAACAAAATAAGGAGTTATATGAACAAGCTACAACTAACCGAACAATTGGCCGCGAAATTGGGAATTACCCATTCTGAGGCTGAGCGTTTCGTTAACACGTTTACGCAAATGATTTACGAAACCTTGCGAGGCGGAGATAAAGTAAATATTTCCGGTTTCGGACAGTTTAGTGTTTCGCACCGCGCGCCGCGCATTGGTGTGAACCCAAGAAATCCCAGCCAGAAAATTACTATTCCGGAACTTAACACTCCCAAGTTCAAAGCCGGCGAGGCCTTTAAAGAAGCAATTAAACTAAGACAGTAAGCTATAGAACTACCGAAAAAATTCACTACAGAAGCCTACAAAATAAATTAAAGCCCCTTTCTAGAGAAGGGGCTTTTGAATATTTTTGTAAATTAAAAGGGATTATGATATTATTCGCTTATAGACAGTTTAAGGATCATATGGAATAGTGCCATGGTTGTAAGTTAGTGGATTTAGGTCTTGGCATTACAACGCCACCTTGAGCGTAAGCTTCCGCAATCCCTTATGCCTTGAATAAAAAAACCATTGTGAGCGCAAGCGAAGAATCGCTTATGTAAGGGACTCCTCACTTTGTTCGGAGTGGTTAAATTCCATATGACCCGTGTCATTGCGAGGCTCGACTTGCCGGGGCGTGGCAATCTTGGGTAATTATAGACAGTTTAAAAAAGTTAAGAAACAAAAATAATTAAATAGTATAGTATGAAAAATTTAAAAATCAAAGCAATTTATTTTATTGTAATCGCGTTATTTGGTTTTTCCCAATTTAGTCCCATAGTTTCCGCCGCATTTTTTGGTGATTTTTCTAAGTTACTGCCCACGCCCGGAAAAGTGCTCGGTGAAAGTATCGGCGGAGCGCATACCATGGGGCAAAATATTAAAGGTGAAGACGGTACAGTTTATTTTATTAACAAAAGCGGCCAACGACGGGCCTATACTTCGGCTGGTGCGTTCTTGTCTTACCGTTTCAATATTTGGAAAAATATTATTCCCGCTACAACCGGGGATATGGCTTTACCGCTTGGTGACCCTGTCCCGCCACGTGACGGCAGTATAATTTGTTCCGACAGGGGAGCGGATAAGGGTACGTGTTATGTAATTTCAGAGGGAAAGAAAGTAGGTTTTCCTTCAAAAGCAATATTTTTGGCGCAAGGTTACAAATTCGAAAAGGCTTTGTCGGGAGATGTTTCGTTTTTAGAAACAAAAGATCCCATCACCAATGGCAGTTCCGCGCATGCGCCCGGCGCCTGGATAAATTGGGACGGCACGGTTTACGTGGTGGCCGGCTTGTGGCTGTCCGGCGTTTCGGATATAAATACGCTTGAATCATGGGGTGTGAATTTTGTGGACATTGTTCCTGTTACAGAAGGCGACAAACTTTTGCCCGTATCAACCTATACTCGGCCTAAATTGGACGGCGAACTTAATCCATTGGCGGATGATGATTTTATTACTCCGGCCAAGTATAATTTTAGCCATCTGCAAACTGTAACCGGCGGGCCGGATTACATTATTACCGATATCAGCCTAAGCCCGACTCAGCCCACAGCCGGACAGCCTATAATGATGACTTTCTCTATTAAAAATATCGGCCAGACCGCAGGGGTCAGGCCTCGTTATGTGTTTGTCCATACGCCCAAAGAAATTAGCGCCACTTTGGCAAATTACACCTGTTTTAGAGATACGGTTTTGCAACCCACGCAAACCTGCACCGACAGTTGGCAATTGGTTTTTAGCCAGACCGGTCCCGCGAAATTGGATTTTATTGCCAACTCCGGGGATGAAGACGGCAACTATATGCCCGAAGCCGATTATAATAATAACAAGGCCGCTTACAATTTCACGGTTAATCCGGCCATCTCCCAAGGTTCCTCTATAAAATTTAATGTACAAAATAATTCCGCCGTTGAGGTGGGCCAATTTTATATGGGAGTTATTTCGGCTAAAGTACCCCTAACCGATTTAAATTTGAATTATCTGGATTTTAAAATTACCGGCGGAAGTTTGCCTAATGGGGTTGAAATAGTTGCGGGCTGTAATCCGCAAAAACCCAGAACCACTAACGAGTTGACGTGTGCGGTTATACTTGCGGGCAACCCCAAACAAGCCGGCAATTATCCGCTCCAAATTACCGGCAGGGCGCCGAGCGGTGAGACGGGCACGCTTTCCATAATTGTCAGCGTTACGGCTTCCAGTATCACGCCAACGCCGTTTACTTTGGATTTTCCTAAGGGCGGGGAACAACTTCAGCACGGTCAGGCGGTTAATTTGTCCTGGACCGGAGGCAATGCCAATACGGTGGTGGAGTTTACTCTTTTACGCCAATGGGTGAGCGGAGATATTCCGTCTCCGATTGAACCGGACCCTTTTATGGATAAGACTTTAAAAAATTCAACTTCAACCCTATCGGGAGGAACATACACCTGGGCAATTAACCCGAGCTTGCCTTCGGGGCAATATCTAATTTATGCATGCTTAAGCAATGCTTTAAATACTTCAACCTGCCTTGCTACAGCCGCTACAAAAATTCCTTTTACCGTTTCCGCTGCCAGTTCGGGCACGCCTTATAACGACCAACAGCGGTTGGTGGGCGTGCTTGCTACGGCAGTTGCTTTGGAACTGTATTTTAACGATAGGAATATGTATCCCAATACTTTGGCAGACCTTGTCCCCGGTTACTTAAATGTTTTGCCGACTGCTCCCATACCTGCTGACGGTAGTTGTACTCAAACCCAGAATGCTTTTACTTATGCCAAAGTTAGTAATAATGATTATACTTTTGGTTTTTGTCTGGGTAGCAACACGCAAAGCTACACAGCCGGCCCTCACGTTTTGACCCCGGCCGGGGTAAAATAGAAAAATGAAGTACTTGGTTATAAAAAACCAGGTCATATGGAATTTAACCACTCCGAACAAAGTGAGGAGTCCCTTATATAAGCGATTCTTCGCTTGCGCTCTGAATGGTTTTTATTCAATGTATACTCTCTTGCTAATAATACCCCGAAGCTAATCGCGTAATAGTATTGAAAACATTGTTGATGATGATAAAATAATCTTTTTTAAAATCGG
>JBBRWU010000066.1:0-5672 GCA_038249015.1 Candidatus Doudnaibacteriota bacterium
TCTAAAATTGGTTTTATTTTTTCAAATTTATTCCTAGTGATGTCACTGGGGTATGTCTGTCTCATATTTTTTGATTAAAGGTTAATATACTAGATATTATACCATAATTGTGGTGGGAGAGACTGTGGATAGGCTCTAAGGAAGCATTTGAATACCAATTTTCGAATTAATTAAAGAGAATGACTTTCATATTGATTATTTTAATGATGTTATAATTAAAGCAAAATTTAGACTTAAGAAATAAAAATAACAATGGCATTAAATACTGAACAAAATCAAGCACCCGAAATTATGACCCCGGAAACCATGGCCCCACCGTCCAGCCCAAAAAAATGGTATAAGCATAAAGACATAATTGCGGCGGGAATTTTAGCTGTTTTAATTTTTACAATTAGTTGGGCTTATTTTGCCATATCTCAACCAAAACAGATTAAACCAACAGTTGTAAAAAATCAAGATACATTACAACAAAAAAATGTGCTTAATGATAAACAATCTGCCAGCCTGGAAAATTTTTCTAAAAGTGAAAGCTTTTATTATTTAATAGCTGAACAGTCAAACGTTAGTTATTCAACCAGACAAAACGGTGATATTTTTGACGAAATTCCGACACAATTAACCTTAAAAAAATACGACTTAAAGTCAAGCCAAGTCTCGGTAGTTGGCAAAGAACTTACCGACCAGCATAATTTTGTTGGCGACCCCATCCCGCACGCGGGGACAGCAGTTAATAGTAGTTCTTTAGTTTTTGCTAATTACGGAATGTACACCATAACGCCGGAAAAAGTTAGTATTAATACCCCGCAAAATCATAATTTAGAAAAACCAGATACATATTATGCTGAATTTGCCGCGCCGGCAATTTCTCCGGACGGAAAATTTGTTGCGTATATGGATAATGATTTTGCAAATAATACCGGTCACGCCCCCTAAGCAAATTTTAAAAATGCGCGCCATTGGTTCAAACAACGAAACTGTGCTAATGGATAACCTTGAAAAAAGTGCCCCCTGGCAAATTATTGAAGATGGCCCCCAATTCACTTTACTGCCGGCCTGGTGGTACAAAGATTCCCAGGGGGAAAAGCTATTACTCAAATACGCATCTTTAAACCAAAATGGCGACCCATATAATATTGCCGGGTTTTATGTTTTTGATTTTACTAAAAAACTTTATTACCAATTAAGATACCCTATGACACCAATAAATTTATTACGCCTTGCCAAGGTTATTTTACAGAATGCGAAACCGAACCTATGTACATAAGCAGTTCATCTGACGGTAAGTACATGCTGGTTCAGCAATCATGGTATCTGGGGCCTAGTGGAAAAAGTACAGATAATAGCAACCCAAAACAATTTTTACTGGATTTTTCCATGTTGGAACAAGGACAAAATGCCGATACTCCAAGGACTTTAAAATTTTTACCTAACCTAAACATGCACCCTATTGGTAATAATTTTGCTTGGTCACCTAACAATAAAAAAAAACCTTTTTCCCGGATTTACCACCAAACCCAACCCTTCAAGTGAAGCTGGCTTCCTGGAAAAAATTGAAAAGAATCCGGTTTTGAAAGCAACATATTCTTATAAAATTGTTAATTTACAAACTATGAAAGTAAATGCTATATACTCGGAAGATTTTTCCTATCGTCTGCCTGATGATTACCTTAAACAGTCCCAACAAGAATATGATAAGTTTGTCGCAGAAGCCCAAAAGGAAAACATTTCCAAGGACAGTAAGGAATATAAAACCTACTAAACGCAGATTGGTTGGGATCCTGGCCTTGCCCGTGAATTTGAAATCCAAAGCAAACCCGTTATTGGTTGGGTAGTAATGATACTTTTATTCTTCGCCAAAGCATGAAACCTTCTGGTTCAAACCAACAATATAATTCATCATATCCGTATGGTGGAGAGAGCATATATTTGAGTGATCTGAAGGGTAATAATAAATTGATTGATGAAAATAGAATTACTATGTCCGGAGATATTAGCGGTAAACAGCTGATTGATAAGCTTTCTTCTTTACAAATGAAAGCAAATATAATTGATAAATACATTAATGCTCAATCCCAAGGCATACCTGTAACATTTGACCACGTACAACTTGGCTTAACTTATTTAGGAATCTTAAGGCAATAAACCAACTTACCCAAATTAAAATACCCAACCAAATGGTTGGGTATTTTAATTTGGTGGGTCCGGAGGGGATCGAACCCTCGACAAACGGCTTAAAAGGCCGCTGCTCTACCAACTGAGCTACAGACCCATGCTTCGTAAAAACTTCGCAGGGCAAGAAAATGGAATACCTAATGCTTACTATATATATCCACCCTCCGAAGCCTTGACCAAGGAGGGAGTTACAGACCTACATTATTATCTATAATCCATGGACTTTTATTTTTTACCTACGCAACCGGTAAAAGATAGCCGATAAAAGATAGGAATTAACTCTATATATCTCTGATATCTTACAATAAAACCCAAAGTTTTACAAGGGGTCCTGTTATTTTATTATTTAAAATTCAAAAGTAGACTGTTTAAAGACCAAAAGTAGACTTTGGAGGATAGTTATGCCATTTTGAGTCAAATTTCGGCTAAAATGACATTTCTGAATTGTCGGAGGGGTGGCGTTTTCGATTAGCCTTAACAGAGGCCACTCTTTGACAAAATCTTAAAAAAGGGCGACACTAAGAGTATTATTAACTATAAAATATATGGATAAACAAACAAAGCAAATGCTCGCTTGGGTTGGTGCCATTGTTATAGCCACCCGGTCCAAACAAAAGGAAGACGGAAAAAAAATTGAGACCCCCAGCCAAGAAAATACTAATAATTCAGAATCTCAAAAGCAACCGGCGACCGATACTACTAAGGCCAGTTCGGATATTTGGAGTGGCAATTTAAAAACATCCGATGCAACAAATAAAGGCAATTTAATGTTAATTACGGCCGAAAGAACCATATACATTAAAACCAGCCGTGACTACAATTCTTTAATCGGAAAAAAAGTTAGGGTGTCTTATTCCGGCTCTTTGCAAAGTTTTGTTTTAGGCGATATTACCTTACAGGAAGATTAATTATGATTTTAGAAACATTTAAACATTTCCCGGATTTTGAGCTACTCGATTCCGGCGAGGGTTTTCGCCTTGAGCGCTGGGGAAAGGCCGCACCCCGTACCGAAAGCGAAATAACTGGTACTGGGGTGATTTTACAACGTCCCGACCCACAAATTATTTGGCCACGCTCGCTTCCGGCAGAAAAATGGCAAGAAGCCTGGGCGATTTTCCAATCACCATCCGGCGAAGACAAGGGTAAATGGGAATTTAATAAAACCATACCTAAACCTTGGATAATTTCTTTTAATGGGGTAAAATTTTTACTTAAGCTCTCCCCTTTTAAACACACCGGGATATTTGCAGAGCAAGCGGCTAATTGGGAATGGATGGTAAACCAGTTATCAAGTCCATCAAGTCCATCAAGTCCATCAAGTCCATCAAGTCCATCAAGTCCATCAAGTCCATCAAGTCCATCAAGTCCATCAAGTCCATCAAGTTATAAAGTTATAAAGTCGGCAAACCAAGCTGACTTGAAAAACTTATCACTTGATAACTTGAAACTGGCAAATAAATTTAAAGTATTAAATTTATTTGCCTATACTGGCGGTGCGACAATGATTTTAGCCAAAGCCGGATGCCAAGTAACCCATGTAGATGCTTCCAAGCCGGCCATAACATGGGCTAATGAAAATTTTAAACTAAACTTCGGGCAACAATCCCCGCCCTTCGACATAGCTCAGGACGAACCTTCCTTTAAAGGGAATGTTCGCTGGATACTGGATGACGCAATTAAATTTGTAAACCGCGAAGTTAAACGAGGCATACTTTATGACGGTATAATTATGGACCCTCCTGCCTTTGGCCATTCCCCTACCGGCAAAACTTGGAGATTTAACGAAGACCTGCCCAGATTGTTGGAGTCCTGCGTAAAGCTCCTTTCTCCACAAGCCAAATTTCTGCTAATAAACGGTTACGCCACTAATTCCTCGGCCTTAGCTTTAAATAACTTGCTGGAAGATGCGGGAAAAAATCTTGGAGGTAAAATAGAATTTGGAGAACTTTGCCTTAAACAAGCATCGGGCCGAATAATTTCTACCGGAATCTTTGCCAGATGGAGTAAATAAATTTCTAATTGATCTAATTGCACTAATTATTCTAATTAAAATCCCAATGCCTAAATTTAGGCATTGGGATTTTTGATATTGTTTAAAAATTAGGTAAATTTATCAAGCCTTAGGTTCCAAATAACTCAAAACCTTATTGTATAAATCGTCCAAGGTCATACTGCCTTTAATTAAATATTCCTTAACTCCCTGACTAAACAACACCTGCTTTAATTCCGGTTTATCCAAATTGGTCAGCACAATTACCGGCACATTTTCCAGTTGTGGCTGGCTATGCATAAAATCAAGAATGCCGGAAGATCCGTCATCTTTGGTAAGCAATAAATCCAACACTACAATTTCCGGGGTAAATTTTGCCAAAACTTTTTTGGCTTCTTCCGAATTAGCTGCAGTGTAGACATCGGCCTCCCAAGTGGCAAAACGTTTTTGTAAGGTATTTAAAATTAACGGATCATCATCTACCATTAAAATTGAGTGCTTCATATTTTATAATTCATTACGGTCAGATACGAGCCGACCTAAAATTATTAAAAATGCCAACGGAAGAGCCAACCAAATAAAGGCCGAGGAGCTGGATAAAAATATTAAACTGACAAGCGGGGAAAAGCTCTTGCCGGAAACCGACAAGTACCCGAGTACGGTGTTAATAAGCAGACCAATTTGCAGTATCGCAAACACCAAAGCAAACGGCAGGGAGGCAAAGTGCCGACCATCGGCCGAAGTTCGGAAGGCATAGCGTGACAATAAAATAAAAAGCAAAATAAAAATAATCAAAAAACTTACCAGTTGTTGTAGGGAAGCAAAAGAGCTGGGTAATTTTTGATTTATTGCACTGGCTAGCCATGGTGCCTGAAGCACTAATAACTTGGAAATATACAAACTCATTAACAGGCTAATAATTCGTCCGCGTCCGGCGGCAAAAGCGTAAAATACAGCGGCCAAACCCCAAAATAATATAATAAACAAATCCCAACTGGGCGTATGCCAATTAAAATTTTGGATTAACTGATTTGCTTCATTTGTTGAAAGCATTTGATTTTATTAGCGACATAGAGCGAACCAAGATTGTTAAGTTTCCCGATAAAACATCGGGGGCTCCGGGGAACTTTTATTTCAAACGTGTAATTTTTAATATTATAGCATAAGACTACCAAAAAAGCATTTTAAATTAAAACGAAGTGCCAAAGATCGAACGCTTGCGCGTTGACCTGTGACACCTTTCGGATGGCGGGAAGGCCAGTTAGAGGAAAGTCTGGGACTCCATGGGGACTAGTTTTTTGATTTCAACCTGATTTTCAATAACTTTCCACGTGCACCCCGGAAAAGCCCTTATGATGGGACTGGTCACGAGAGCGTTTAATTTCTAGTGCCTGAGATTGAAGTTTTAACCCTTACATAAAACAAAAAATCGTGGTGTTAGTACTAATTATTTGCTTAAAGAATAAAAATATGGTTTGAATATAAAATTCAATTCGTATTTTTACCCTCA
>JBBRWU010000067.1:0-5596 GCA_038249015.1 Candidatus Doudnaibacteriota bacterium
CACCTTAACGGGAAATGTTCCTTAGAAATGACCATAAAAAAACAGCCTCTATGGGCTAGTATTATACAAAAACTTTATGGAAGAAAAATTTCAATTTTAAAAATTTCCGAAATCCAGGAGCCAAATATTTAACGGTAACGCAAATGATCTTCCCGGCTTTGTAGCCTTGGCCTTTTGAGGCCTTTCGGCCCTTAGCTTTTTCTCCCGAGGAGGCCTCGGGAAAGCTCTTGGGGGGCTGGGTGTGATTTCCGGTGTTACCGGAGCCACACGGATGTGCGGATCACGCCGATTATCACGGCGCACCACCGACAGGAATGAGCCCATAATACCTCCTTTGGTGTTTGGGCAAAAAATACCCCATACTTTTTTAGAGCTTTGGGGCGCTAACAGCTAATATGGATACAAAGCGATTCCGGAATACATCAATCGGCTCAGCATATTTTAAGAATTGATCGTTCATAAACAATTACTTTAAGCTTTGTACTTTAATTATAGCACACAATCATTCATGGCTTTTGACGGGTTAAAAAATCCTCGGCGGAAAATACCGCTCTCGCCCCCTGCCCGGCCGAAACAAAGGAGTTACCGGAATATTCCGACAGTACCGAACCGGCGGCAAATAATCCCGGCACATTAGTAGCCATTTGTGAGTCCACTTTAATTTTATTTTTTGCGTCTTTAAACGCGGTTAAATCAAAAGCGGTATTGCCTTCGTGCCCTGTTATACTTTCACCACTGCAGATTATTACAATCTTGCCGTAATAAATTTGTCCGCGCTTAGTCTCCACGGAAAAACTTATGACATTTTTTTCCAAAGAAATTACTTCCTGCTTTAAATGTAATTCTAAAAATTGTCCAGAATTTTCCGTTGCTTTTAAAACAGCCTTGCGGACTTTCACCGGGTTAAATAATTCCAAATCTTCCGTGCCCTTTGCCGGAAGGGAAAAATCTTTGGCCACTACCAAAATTTTTAATTTTAATTTAATGGCCGTAAGCGCTGCGGCCATCCCAGCCGGCCCGCAGCCGATAATAATAAGATCGTGCATGTCTTTATTATAGCAGAATGGGCGGGTCATAAGACCCGCCCATTCATCAGCGTTAAATCAGCGTTAAATCAGCGATTATCCATCTTCTCCATTATTCTTTCGGCTGCCAAAATATAGGCCGCATTTCTAAAAGTGGTATTATGCTTTTTTTGTAGTTCGTACACGTCGGCAAAAGCCTGTTTAATTTGCTTGGATAATTTTTCCAATACCACTTCCTTAGTCCAAGCCTCGGCATGCATATTCTGGTACCATTCATAGTAACTTACACAGACTCCGCCGGAATTAGCCAAAATATCGGGAATGACCGGAATATTTTTCCGAGCAAAAACTACATCCGCTTCCGGGGTGGTCGGTCCATTAGCCATTTCCACGATTAATTTAGCCTGAATTTTTTCCGCATTTTCTGCCGTAAGAACATTTTCCAAAGCCCCCGGTACCAAGACATCCACCGGTAATTCCAAAAGTTCATTGTTGGTAATATTTTTAGCCCCGGCAAAATCTTTCAAGCTACCGGTTTGTTTTTTGTGTTCCGCCACTGCATTTAAATCCAAACCTTTTTCATTGTAAATGCCTCCCTTGGAGTCAGAAAGAGCCACTACCACAAAGCCTAATTTTTGAGCAGCCTGGGCAAAAAAACTGGAAACATTTCCAAACCCCTGCAAAGCCATACTCCCGCCGGCAGTTACCCCGCCCAAAGAATTTTTTATAGCTTCTTCAAAAACATAAACCCCGCCAAAGCCCGTAGCCTCTGCCCGACCTTCGCTTCCGCCTTTACCTAAAGGCTTGCCCGTAAAAGTCGCCAAAGCTTTAGGATTCCCGGTAAGTTTTTTATACTCATCCACCATCCATTCCATAATTTGCCCATTGGTGTTTACATCCGGTGCCGGCACGTCTACTTCAGGCCCAATAATCGGATAAATTTTTTGCACAAACCCGCGCGATAACTTTTCCAATTCATTTACCGACAGCTCTTTCGGGTTCACAATAATCCCGCCCTTACCCCCACCAAACGGAACGTTGACTACGGCATTTTTAAAACTCATCCAAAAACTCAAAGCACGCACTTCGTCTAAATTTACATCTTGATGATAGCGAATCCCGCCCTTGTAAGGACCCCGGGCATTATTGTGCTGACTCCTAAACCCGGTAAATATTTTCTGCTTACCTGAATCCATAATTACCGGAATGGAAACTTCCACGTAACGATCCGGGGTTTTTAACTGTTCAATTTTATTTGCATCCAGATTTGCAATTTTTGCCGCTTGCTCTAGCTGACCGACTGCGGTTTGGAAAGGATTATTGATCATTTATTTTTTTAATTAATTATTTTAACATCTGCTGACACCGATTCTTTAAGCGGTGTCATAAAAGTAACCGAAAGCAACAATATCACAGCTCCGAAAATCTGCCAAGCGGTTAAGGTAATGCCTAAAAATTTCCAGTTAACTGCGGTTAAAGCCAAGGGGTAGCCAAGCTCCATTAATGTCGCTATGGATGCGGGCGTATTTTTTAAGCCAAAATAATAAATCAACAAAGCAAAAAATCCGGTGAGTAGCGCTATAATAATTACATTGCGCCAAAAAAATGGAGTCATTAAATTAAACTGAAAAGTTTTTGTAGATGCAATTAAAATAAATAAAAAGATTAAACCAAACACAAATCGCATGCCGTTAACTAACTGCAACGGTAAGTTTCCCATAAGCGATCTGCCCACCACTGTGCCGCCGGCCCATAAAATTGCCGCGCCGAGCGCCAAGAACATGCCTGCTAAATTCAATGCACCGGATTGCAAAATAGCACCGGGCGATAATAAACCAAAGGTTACTAGGTAAGCACCCAGCAAAGCCGGAATGGCAAACAGCCAAAATTTTGGGTGCAATTTTTCCTTTAAAAAAATCACGGCAAGAATTATGGCAAAAATCGGCTGGAGCTTCTGCAACAGCGCCACTACGGTAAAATTGTAATTCATTACTACCGCGCCCTGCACAAACAGCAATGCGCCGAGCGCCGAAGCCCCGGCGCCAATATAAATTAATCCCAGCCACTGTTTAAGTGTAACCAGTTTAAAGCTGGCTCGCTCACGGATTAGCCCGGGCAAACTTACAATACTGTTAAGCAGGTGTTCCAAAAACGCCACAAACCCCACAGCCAACCCGCCGGTTAGAAGCGGTTTTCTAAAAGGCCCATCCCCTGCCCAAAGCAGGGAGGCCAAAAAGACGATGAGTGGAGATAATTTCTTTTTGTTCATAATTTCTAATTTCTAATTAACCTAAATAATATCCAATTACCAATACCCAATTAAACACTTAGACATTTCTTAATTAGTACTTATTTACCTGCCCGCCACGCCACTCCTAAGTGAAATTTGATGAAATCAATTAAAGGATATTTCTATAATTATCATCCATTTTTTCAAACAGTTTTGGCAGGCGGGGAGTAATTAGGCCAATTAGAAATTAGGTTAATTCTTTGAATATCTATCGTAATCTGCTTTTTTAATTCCTCTTCATTTTTAAACTTTTTAAACGATCGGAGATATTTTTGCAAAGTGATAGTGATTTTTTTTCCGTATAAATTGCCTTTAAAGCCAATTAAATGCGCTTCCAATTTTGGCAAACCTGTTTTATCAACCGGACCCACCACAACCCCTGCAAGATAATTTTTAAATTTTAAATTTTTAATTTTAAATTGGGCCTCCCCTGCCCAGACGCCAAACTTTATTTTCATCTTCTCGCGGATATACTGCCGCCTGTCTAAATTTGCAGTCGGAAAGCCCAGTTTACGGCCATAATTAGCACCGTGAATAACTTTTCCGGTAATTTTAATCATATTCTAAATCCAATCTTGAATTTTGGCTTTATCTCCATGTCTTTCATTAACAGCTGGCGAATGGCTTCAAAAACTTTTGCAAACCTTTTGTCGTATTTCTTTTCCATGGCCTCAATTTTTTCCCGAAGCCCTTTGTTGCTCGCCATCATATCCCACAATTTTGTAAAAGTTCTAATTATTTGAATGTTTACCTGAATTGCCCTGTCGCTGTTTAGCACGGACGACAACATAGCCACGCCTTGCTCCGTAAAAACATAAGGAGCAAACCTAACATTACGTTTTGATGCGGTCACAATTTGTGACCTTGAAAAATAAGACTGCCAAACTTCTATCTCTTGTTTATTTAATTGAAACATAAAATCCGCAGGAAACCTTTTTTTATTTCTCTTCACAACCTGATTAAAAACCTTTGTTTTCACACCATAAAGCTCTGCCAAATCACTGTCAAACATAATCTTCTTGCCGCGAAGCAAAAAAATTCTGCTTTCAATTCTTTCCGTTGGAATTAAGCTTAAAGATTTCATTTTATTTTTTCTCTCAATATTTTTTTATACTACATGCTGCTTGCTACTTGCTCCGCAAGAAACTTTTCTACGTCTAACGCAGCCATACAGCCCATGCCGGCGGCGGTAACGGCTTGGCGATAGCGGGCATCGTTAACGTCTCCGGCCACAAACACGCCTTCAATGTTAGTATGAGTATTGTTTATTACTTTTATGTAACCCTTGGCGTCAATTTCTATGCCGGCAGTGGCAAAAATTTTTGCAGCCGGGGTGTGGCCAATTGCCAAAAAGACTCCTTGCACGGGTAGTACGGATTCTGCCCCTGATTCATTATTTTTTATCTTTAATCCTTCAACTGACATCTCACCGACCGCATCCACCACGCTTACATTGGTTACAAAAGAAATTTTTGGGTTATCTTGGGCGCGCTTTAGCATAATTTTAGAAGCTTTAAATTCCGCCCGACGATGAACAATGCAAACCTTACTGGCAAACCGGGTTAAAAAATTAGCTTCTTCCATTGCCGAGTCTCCCCCGCCGATTACCGCCACGTCCTTACCTTTAAAGAAAAACCCGTCGCAGGTAGCACAGGCTGAAACACCTTTACCCCTCAACCGTTGCTCACCGGGCAGACCGAGCCAGTTGGCTTCCGCACCGGTTGCAATTATTACCGAATTGGCTAAATATTCGCTCTTGCCGGTTTTTACTTTAAAAGGCTTGGCAGAAAAATCTACGCTTTCCACATTTTCCTGCAAAATTTCCGTGCCAAAACGTTCCGCCTGTTTACTCATGTTATCCATAAGTTCCGGCCCAATAATTCCGTTAATAAACCCCGGGAAATTTTCTACTTCCGTGGTGTCCATAAGCTGACCGCCGGGTTTTAATCCCGCAATAACAAGCGGCTTTAATTCCGCACGCCCTGCGTAAATGGCAGCAGTCAGCCCCGCCGGCCCGGAACCAATAATTATTACATTTTTTATTTCTTGATTATCCATGCCCAGTATATTCACCCGGTAGAATCACGGCGACTTTTATTAGTCAGCTGGTAACCTACAAGATTTATCCTTATACATTAATTATATATTATTTTAACCTGATGTCGCCGTAGCTCTACCGGGTCAATCTTTCAATTCCAAACGCCTTGTTTGAGCGCTTGAAGTTAATTAATTTTAAGCCTAAAAATCTGCGACCTTGCGTTGTTTTTAGGTAATCTTCCCG
>JBBRWU010000068.1:0-5571 GCA_038249015.1 Candidatus Doudnaibacteriota bacterium
AGTGAGACACCACCAGCGAAGCTGGTGGCTTAATGGGCGTGAGCTGCCCCAAGGGCAGCCTTCCCCATCACCCGAGCTTAATTGTTAAAAATTACCTTGATTTTTATCCGCATCTTCCTGTTCCCTGATGTAAGTTCGGATGGCTTCCAAATCATATCCGACTGTGGAAACAGCATAGCCTCTTGCCCAGAAGTTCTCGCCGCCGAAGTTTCTTTGTTTTCCTGACATCTTAGCGATGGCGATGGCTGACTTACCTTTCAGAAATCCGATGATACTGGAGACCGCATGTTTGGGAGGAATCTCAATGCACATGTGGACATGGTCGACTACCAGCTTTCCTTCCACAATCTTACATTCCTTTTGCCTGGCCAGTTCGTGAAAGATTAATCCTAAATTTTCTCTGATTTTTCCATAAATGATTTTTTTGCGAAACTTAGGAACAAAAACCAGATGATATTTGCAATCCCAAGCTGAGTGGGATAGACTTTGGTAGAGATTAGACATAGTAGACTTCTTTCTTTACCCGGGTGAGGCCACCAACTTACTTAAGAAGTTTACTATGTTTTTTATTGTGGATCTACGTGTAGGTCAAACCTTTAGAGTCCACTGGTCAAACCAGTGGATTACCAACTAATCACTATTTAACATAAACTTTAAAATTATTTAAATAGCTCTTCTTGCTTTACCGCAAGCTTGGTTGTTAAAATTTTAATTTGCTTTTGACTAATGTTTTGGTGGGTGGTATTTAATTCCTTTATTAACTCTTCAATTTCCTCATGTCTTTTAATAGAGACGTCTAAATACTTTTTTTCCAAATCTATACCTATAAATTTACGCTTAAAAGCGCTGGCGGCAATTCCTGTAGTGGAGCTACCTGTAAACGGATCTAACACCACGTCTCCTTCTTTAGTACTTGCCAATACAATCCGCTTAAGCAAATCTATTGGTTTTTGGGTTGGGTGCTTGCCAAACTTTTTTTCCGATTTTCTTGGCGTAAGGATTGACCAAACAGAACGCATTTGTAATCCGTCTTTCTTTAAAAAGTCTTCCGGCCATTTGCCATTTTTCATTAAGTCATAATTAAAAGTGTGCTTGGCCTTTTTGTCTTTGCGCGCCCAAATTAAGGTTTCGTGGCTGGCTGTAAAAAAACGGCAACTTAAATTTGGCGAGGCGTTGGGTTTAAACCAAGCGACGTCATTTAAAATATGGTAGCCCAAAGACTGAAGGGCATGGCCACATTGATAAATTGAATGGTAGGTACCGCTTACCCAAAGGCTACCTTCCGGCTTTAATACTCTTTTACAGGCTTCCAGCCATTTATAGTGGAAATCATAATCATCTTTAAAACCTTTGCTCTTATCCCAATCCCCTTTATTTACGCTTACCATCTTGCCGGCGTGCACAGAAAAACCGCCGTTTGATAAATTATAGGGAGGATCTGCAAAAACCATATCTATGGAATTTTCGGGCAATTGCGTTAAAATTTCCAAAGAATTAGCATTATAGAGAACAAAGTCGTCCTTTATATAGTAGGGTTTTTTTAATACACTGGATAATATTCTTTGCGACATTTTGTTTCGCTTTTTCATTATTTTTCTGTATTATTTATATAGTATACAATCGTTCACCTCTTGTCAAACCTGTTAGAAAGTCAATAAACAAAGGTGAAATATTAATTTCCCGGTTAAACTATCCACACAAATCTTTCTATACTCCTTCGCTAATTAAACTCCGATAATCACCTTCGTTGATTATTATCAAACGCCAATAAAATTAGGTACTTTGTACTAAAAGCTACGGAGTATAAATCTAAATTAATTTAGCAATTGAGTATAACAGGGTCGATATTCCAAAAGTGGATAACTTTTATCCCCTACTGCCTTGAATTACGAAACTCGGGAAACCCTGGAAATATAGTAGTTGCCTGATTTATCAGGCCTCGAGCTAAAGGCCGATAAATACCCCGTCTCCGCCTAGGCGGATACGTCGGACTTAGTCGGCAGACTACAAAATAAATGCGATCAGTTTCGTAATTCAAGGCCTGCTGATACCTAATTCTATCAAAAATCCCCGCGCTTTACGAGCGCGGGGATTTTACATTGGTCTATTGCTAATTGATGCGCTTTACAACTTCCAAAAACTTATTATCCCAGTACTGTAGAGTGTCTTCTTCGGACTTGAATTCAAAAATTTTATCTAGCTAAGCACTTCATTTACCGCTTGCTCAAAAAGTTTTTCCGCATCTTCCAAAGTTTTTTCCGTTAAAACACATTCTACGAGCTTTAAATCCCCCAAACTGGCGGACAGAACCGAGCCCGGTAAGGACGACAGCAGTTTTTCAACCTTAACCTGTTCATGTACGGCAATTTGCAAGCCAACCTGGTTGTTTGGCAATTCATAGACTAATGCAAAAATTTTATTATCACTCAAATTATCTATTAATTCCCGTAAAACCGGCAAAACTTCCGCTGTCCCCGCAACCGCTTTTTCAAAATCCATTAAACTTAAAGGCGCATAGACTGCGGGCAAATTTTCAACCGATTTAATTCTGGCCAATGCCCTGCCCCACAATTTTAGCAAGGGCAAAGATTTAGTTTTAAAAATATTTTTAACCACTTCCTGTTGCCTGCCACCTAAGGCCACCAACTCACTGGCTTTTAAAAATGCCCGGGGGGTGGTTTGAACGTGTTGAAAACTGGCGGTTTTTTCAATAATCCCGGACAATAAACAGGTAGCGATATCTTCGTCTATTAACTGCTCTTCATATTTTTGAAACAAATCCGCCAAAATTTCCGAGACCGAGGTAGCGGTAATGTCCACCAAATTAATTGCTCCATAATATTCATTTGAAGCCTGAGAATCAATATTAATTTTCGGGGTTTCAAAAAACCTGTCTGTAGCCTGTTCAAAAATCTTACCAAAACTTTCCAACGATTTTCCGGCCAGAGCAATGATTAAATCCAAAGGCGCGGCTTCTTTGGAAAAATTCACATCTTTTTCATCAAATTCATCAGTCTGGGATTTTAAATAAATTTGAACACTATTTGGGGTTTTTTGGTAACTAATTTCTTCCAATTTTTTTTCCGCTGTATTTATAGAAACAACCAGGCTTTTCCCTTGAGCTAGGTGATTTTCCACCATATCAACCCCGGGCAAAAATTTTAATTGCGGGGGAATAAGCCCTGAGCAGGCCACGGTGACCTCTTTTTGTTGCTTAAGTAAAAAAAGCCTTAGGGCTAAAGCCGAGGATAAGGCATCGGTGCTTAAATTTTCCGGCAAAACAATTAAAATTTTTCCGGCTTTTTTAAACTGCTCAAAAATTTGCTTATTAATATCTTGCTCCATAAAACATCTCTTTCAATTACTTTACGACTTTTTAGTATACCCGATTTTACTAAACCGGTCAATATGAGGTAAAATACCTACATAATCCTAATCTACAAATATTATCCGAGTGATCCGAATGGACCCGTTTGGAGCATTAGGATTACTGCACCTAAAGCAAATTTTCCTCGTATTCGGAACATTAGGAATAAACTACCCCGCAGCAGAGCTGTAAGGTATCAATCGCAGACTCCCCCAAATGTGTTGTTCCGAGGCAATAGCAGCCGAGCGAGGAATCCCTTATTTAAAACATTTGAGTTAAGAGATCCCTCAGACGCACTCGGGATGACACATCCCGGAGCAGAGCTTTAGGAGAAATTTATTTGATTACATTATGGATAAAGTCATAACAACCAATTTAAACAGCATTCCGACTTTAGCAAAAGAGATTGCTAAAAAGCTTAAAGGCGGGGAAATTTTTGCACTTTTTGGTACCCTGGGTGCCGGTAAAACCACATTCGTTAAAGCCATTGGCAAAGAGCTAAAGATTAAAAACCATATTACCAGCCCAACGTTTGCTTTGCTAAATTGCTTTCCGGTAAAGCTAAAAAATAAACAAATTTTGGTATATCATTTAGACCTCTATAGAACAGCGGGGTTTGCCGAAGCTAAAACTTTGGGCCTTACCGAATTTTGGGGCCAAAGTCACACCATAACTTTTATTGAGTGGGCGGATAAAATTAAACGTCATTTGCCGAAAAAAACCAAAATTATTAAATTTGTAAATTGATGCGAGGAAAAATATTTTTTTCATTTATGGTAGGAACTGCTCTGGTATTTACACCGAGCTATTTTGTTGCGCGGGCACAAGCGCCGGAAACACTTACTCTAACTTACAAAAGTGAAAAATTTTTGGTTGATAAAAACACACTTAGCTCTTGGGAAGGGAAACAAATTATCCAATCAAATCCTGCTTTTACTTCCTCGCTAAATCCCGAAAGCCAATTACTTGCTTTTATCGGCCAAGCTCCGAAAACCATCGTGGCCAAAACAGCTTACAATTACAAACTCGCGCCGGTTTATGAATTTATTCAAGAAGCGGCAAAAAAAATTAATACTGAATCGGTCAATCCGGTTTTAAAAATAGAAAATAATCTAGCGGTGGAATTCACCCCTCCGCAAACCGGCATAAAAATCAATGCCTACAAAACGGCCATGGACGCCCTTACCACCCTGCAGTCGGGTCAGGATTCTTTGGAAATGTCCGCCTATGAATCCGAGCCTCAAACCTCACTGTCTTCAACAAATAACCTTGGCATAAATGAACTATTGGCAAGCGGAGTTTCCAATTTTAAGGGTAGCCCGAAAAATCGGCGGTTTAATATTGCCATGGGCGCGGAAAAATTTAAAGGCATAATCATCCCCCAAGGTACCACTTTTAGTTTTAATAAAATTTTAGGTCCGGTAGACAAGCAGTCGGGTTTTTTACCTGAACTGGTAATTAAAAAAGAGGGCACGGTACCGGAATTCGGCGGCGGGCTTTGCCAAGTTTCTTCCACCACCTTTCGCGCGGCTATGAAAGCCGGCTTGCCGATTGTAGAACGCAAAAATCACTCCTATGCCGTGCAGTATTATTCCCCTCAAGGCACAGACGCCACAATCTATCCGGGGAGTGTAGATTTAAGGTTTACCAATGACACCCCGGGCGCAATTTTAATTTGGGCTTATGAAAAAGACACCAACACTTTGGTGTTTGATTTTTACGGCACCAAAGACAGCCGACAAATCTCTTTAGAAAAACCCGTGCAATACGATAAAAAACCGGATGGCAGTATGAAAGCCACGTGGGCGCGAACCGTAATAAAAGACGGTGCGGAAAAAACCGTCACTTTTAACTCTGCTTACCAGCCCCCTGCTCTCTTCCATAAGGTTGAAGAGTTTGCCAAAATACCCACCACCACTCCCGGCACAGTAGCTCAATAAAAGTTCTTCGGGGTTCCGATAAATCGGGACTCTCGCTCTACGTCGCGAATAAATTTACAAACTAAAAAAACTCTCCCTCTGCCAGTTGGCGGATTTGGAAGAGCTTTTTTAATTTGATTTTTACTTAGAGCCTGTTTGAAAACCTCAATATGTTGTAAAATAAGGGTATAAGCAAAAATTAAGAATTTGTACCCTAATGCAACAACATAAAAAACAAACACTTAAGCAATTAGATAATCAGCGCCAGTACGATACAGATCTAAC
>JBBRWU010000069.1:0-5565 GCA_038249015.1 Candidatus Doudnaibacteriota bacterium
AATTACAATTGAATTATTTTTTTTGCCGATTTCAGCACCAATTCCCCCAAAACTCCCCTTTAAGTCTGTTTTAAAACTTTGCAAAATTTTCGGTTCAAAAAAAGTTGTATACGGGTCACCCAAAGATTCCACCGCACCTTTAACCGCGCCATATAAAACTTTTTGTTGATTTATTGAATCTTTTTCAATATACTTTGTCCCAACTTCTTCCAAAGCTTTCCATAATAGACTATAATCTACTGTTACAAAACTCTGAGACTGATTTATTACCTTAAAATCTTTAGGTTGGAAAACATAACCTTTTTTCCCGCTTTGGAAACCTGCAGTATAAGCTCCGCAAACTACCAACAAAATTATTACCCAACGTAAAGCCAATCCGCCCATATTTGGACCAGTTGGTTGATGATCTGCATTTTCTTGATTTTCTATTAAATCCATTATATTTTAAATAATTTTTAGTTACTACATTATAACAAACTTTAGGCTTTTAGGTGAAATCACTTACTGACTGAGGGTTTGCTTTTAAAGAGGTTAACCATTATAAAAACCAAAAGTCTTAGATAAATCCCTATAAATACGAGCCAATTAAATAGAAATAGTCGGTCCTTTTTATAATGCTTCCGGTAAAAAATCCACATTGCATTATGAAACCATTTTAAAGCTTTAAAAGCAACTTTGGAAGATGATGAACCTTTAAAGTGAGTAATGTAAGTCTTTGGATTATACCAAACTTTAAAACCCGCTTCTTTGCACCGCCAGCACCAATCCAGGTCTTCGCCATACATAAAAAATTGTTCATCCAATAAACCAATTTTTTCCATAACCGATTTGCGGATAAGTAAGAATGCTCCCATGACGGAATCAATTTCCTGCTGATGTTTTTCATCAGTATCCAGCATATTATAATTTTTGTTGGAGATGTGCAAAAGTCGCAAAGAAGAATTCCAAGGGTTTGGAAAACGCCTTCTGCAAGCCAAGTCCAATTTTCCGTCCGGTTTGATAATTTTGCATCCGCTAATCCCGACATTGGGCCGGGTTTCCATAAAATCCAGCATGGTTTCCAAAGTATCCGGTTGTAATTCGGTATCAGGGTTTAATAATAGAATATATTTACCCGATGCAATTTTAATCCCCAAATTATTTCCATGCGCAAACCCTGTATTGGAATTTTGAATTTGTTGAAAATTATTACAATTGTAACTTTTTTCAACAAGCCACTCATAAGTGCCGTCGTTTGAACCGTTATCAACTACTATAATTTCCGCAGTGTATATTCTCCCTATACCTCCCTTGTAGTTTGCCGATTTATCGGCCTCGCAATTTGCGGAAGTTAGATGAGAGCTTGAAACTTGATGATTAAAATTTATACCTTTTGACGCAAAAACACTCGGCAAAAGCCGCTCCATGTCTTTTTGAGATTTATAAGAAAGAATTATTATTGATAAGTCCATAATCAAGAAGATTCCCCCGCAGCTTGCTGTGGGGTGTTCCATCCCGAGTGCATCCGAGGGAATCCTTATCTTAAGTCAGTTTAAGGGATTCCTCGCTTAGATGCATTTACTCGGAATGGCATAGCTAATGAGTTTGCTATTGATACCTCGTCAGCTTGCTGCGAGGTAGTTCATTTTAAATTTACCACAATAATTCACGTCCGTGAATTATTGTGGTTTTTGAATAAATTTTCTTTTTTGCCAAATTTTTGGCATCAGCTTTAGCATTTGCGGAATAATTTTTAACGTACTTATTTCAAAAAACAAAACATAAAAAAACATAAAAAATTCTCGCACAAAAAACTGCGGGTAAAAATATTTGCTATTTTTTATGTACATAAATATATGGTTCCGGTAATTTAGCTGACGAATGCGGAGATCTAAAGTTTTGTGATGTCTAATAAATCCAAAAACATTTTTATATCCGCCTTTGCTGGAACCGGCACCGCGACCATGGTATCCGATTGCTGATGGCTGGTACACGCATTTCCAGCCAAAATTGGTCATGCGCCAAGTCAAATCCACATCCTCCCAGTAAGAATGAAAGTCTTCATCAAAAAATTCAGCCACCTTATCTCTCCCATACGCTGGGGTATGGGAGATTGTAAGTTTGGTTGATTCTAAAGCAAGACGGCGGTACATTGCTCCTGCCGCTGATACTGCAATCACATCGCACTGATTATTATATTGTCCGCTGTCTACTTCATGCTGTCCCCTATCCCGCGCCCGCCCGGACTTACTGATTAAGACCCCTGTTGTATCTAAAATTTTATTGCTGATGTTGTCCTTTTTCCATAATTCATAATTCATAATTCCCGCTTCCGGTATTTTGTACAGTTTTCCCGTAGCCGCCCCAACTTTTTCATCTTCAAAAACTTTTAACATTTCTTCAATATAATTCGGTTCCATAATCATATCCGGATTCACCAATTGAAAAAATTCGGACTTATCTCCGCCGGAGGCGGAACCGCCTCCGGCGGAAAACACCAAATTATGACCTTTGGCAAAGCCAATATTATAGCCCGGGTCAATAATTTTCACTAATGGAAATTTTTCCGCTAAAAATTCTTTTCCGCCGTCGTCGTTACAGGAAATTACAGCCACCACTTCCAAATTTTTATACGTCTGAGAAAAAATCGCGTTAAAGACCGGCTCAATAAACCGTTTGGAATTATATATGACCTGAATAACAATTACTTTATTCATGAATTTCGTATTCCTGGTAGCGCTTAACTATTATACCGGCTAGCCCTAAGTTAATTAAAAAATACATTAACACTTTGTCGTTCAGTAACGTAATATCAAATACAGCCGCGGCCAATATCCACAGCACCATCAAAAAAGCCTGAGCAACGAAATACACCAAAAAATCTTCAGTTTTGCCATAGTGCCTTATGAATCGCCATAAATATTGAAGCACCGAGGCCCAAAAAGCCGCAAATATTAAAAAGCCCACGAGACCGGTTTCAACCAACACTTGCAAATACAAACTGTGCGCGGAAATATATTTAGCAGGTAAATTGTAAATTTCATTGACCTTTTCCCCAACTTCGTTATAGTCTTGATTTTTATCTATTTTATTAAAGGACACAATAATGTTACCAAACCCTACACCCCACGGATGAGTTAAGAAAAAAAGTGAGCCATTTTGCCACATATCAATTCTCCCTCGGTTTGAAGCTTCTTTCAAATTATAAATACTTTGGGCCCGCGTCAAAAAATTCTCTTGAAACCTTTCCACACGTAAATACCCCAAAGCTTTATTTATAAATGGGGAAATGAAAAATAAAATAAAAATTATGACAAACGGCCATAAATATTTTTTTGCCAAATGTTTTTGAAAATTTTTGGTGTAAGCCAAAACCACGGCTAAAAACGGCAAAGCCATCCCGACCCAAGCCGCCCTAGTGCCGGAAAGAATCAGTGCCAATCCGGCAAAACGAATCCCCGACCACAGCCACTTTTTAACATGAGTAAATACACTCCGCGTTAACGCCGTGCCCATACACAACGCAATTATGCAAATATAAGCAAAGGATTGTGAGTCCGGCATAATGGAAAACATTCGCAAATCTCTTCCTCCATAATAAGAAAACCAAGAGTTGGAATACAAAGCCACAATAGAAAAATTTTGCCCGTAATACAGACTGGTAACATTATTTGCCCAGTAAACCCAAAAGACGTCCAAATTGGTTAAAAACGTGCCGAACAGTTGTGTAAAACCAAGAGTTATAATAATTGCCAAAGACCAAATAACATATCGGATAAATTCAAAAATTTGCTGTTTGCTTTTTAAAGTATTTATGAGTACAAGATAATAGAAATATATATTCAACCAAAAGAGTACCAGTTTTATGGCCTCAATTCTAAAACTACCAAACAGCATAGCCAAAATAAAACCCAAGGCTACAAACCAGCCTAAAAATTTATCCCACGGTAAAAAAATAATCCCGTTCAGTTTAAACTTTTTTTCTCTAATAAACCAAACTATAAATAATGCCAAAAATAAAACTCGCCACATAGACAAGGAGTCAAACTTGGAATTTGGTATGACCACAAAAAATGGAATGGATAAAACCAAAAGCAATAACGATTCATAAATTGGCGCTAAAAAAATAAAGGCTAATAATAAACCTAAATTTAACCAAACCAAAACAGTCGACCAACCCAGCACCGCGATACCGGCAATACTAACATATTGCCAAACAGTGAAAAATATAATCAGCAGCCTTAATCTGGGCAACGCTTTAATTTTTGCTAAAAATTCTTTGGTCATTTAATAAGAGCTTAAAACTTTTAATGTTTCCTCGGCACATTTATTCCAGCTAAATTTTTTAAGTCGCTCGTAGCCTTTTTTTACCAAATCTTGACTTAAGGCAACATCCAGTAAAATTGCTTGAAGCACATTTTTTATATCCTGCGAGTTATGCGGGTCAAAATATATAGCCGCCTCTCCCGCAACTTCCGGCATGCTGGAAATATTTGATACAGCTACCGGCACGCCGGCGGCAAAACTTTCCAGAATTTGCATGCCAAAACCTTCATAAAAAGATGGTAAAATTAGCAAGCCTGCACCCTTCAAAATCTTCAGACGATCTTCATCTGAAACGTAATTCAAATAGACTACGATATCTTTATTTTTTTCAATCGCTGATAAAATAGAATCGTACTTCCATCCCGGCTTGCCTACCACAACAAGATTATGCGGAATTTCCGGGTACTGGTTTTTTAAAAGGCGAAAAGCATTAATTAAGCCTTCTAAATTTTTTCTCGGTTGAAGCGTGGAAATAAAAAGCACATATTTTTCAGGAATTTTTATTGCGGTATTTTGAGTTTCTAATTTTAGATTTATTTCGGATTTCGGATTTCGGATTTCGAATTTAAACTCTTCGTATCCATGATGCACAACCACAATCTTTTGTTCATCAATTTTATAAAATTTTACAATATCCCTTTTGGTAGCTTCGGATACTGCAATTATTGTACCTGCTGACTTTATTGCAAACTTCGTTGACCATTCCAAAAAATTTCTCATAAACCAGGTAAAAGTTTCGGGGTAAAACTTCCACGCTAAATCGTGGATTGTGACTATTGAATTTTTGGGGTGCAACAACGGCAAGGCTGAGGCAGGAATTAAAAGACGATCAACGGGGTTAATAAACATTTCCAGACTGATTCTCAGTTGGGTCCAAAAAATTGGAAACGACATTACTTTGGTTTTAAAATTTTTGGGTAAACTGAAAAACCACGCCTCCGGAGGGTTACGTAAATACAAACGATACTCATTTTCTAAATCAATTTTTGCCAAGTGCAAAATTAATTGCTTGGCGTAATGCTCCACCCCGGTTTTAGCCGGGCTGTTTGCCCGCTCAGCTTCAATTCCAATTATCATACTTAGGTATTATATAAGAGTTCTGCAAAAGAGCCAATTAATATCACTGCTGTCCCGTTAAAATTTTAAAATAATTGTTGCTGTTCGTAATTTTCTGAAGTTTTCAGACTGGCGATGGTTTTTTCACTAAAAGACAGGATATCGATTAAATCTCTGCGTAGCATTAAGGTTTCCTTGACCATA
>JBBRWU010000070.1:0-5556 GCA_038249015.1 Candidatus Doudnaibacteriota bacterium
AGCTGTTGCTCCGTTGGCTACTAAAGATGAATTATCAAAAGCTGTTGCTCCGTTGGCTACTAAAGATGAATTATCAAAAGCTGTTGCTCCGTTGGCTACGCGGCAGGATGTGCGGGAAAGCACCGAAGAATTGGCGCGAATTATTGCCGATACCGTAGCCAGCCCGATGCAAAAACAATTTAGCGAACTCGCTGATGATTTAGAAGTTCGCGAGGAAGTGCAGTTGTTAAAACGCGATATGCTAAAAATTAAGCAGGCTTTGCATATTTAGTTAAATCTAAAAATTTATGTTAACATCCGAAGACATCAAGAATTTAACGGAATACCAAAAATTGGTATTTGTAACCCAGGAAAGCTTTGATAAAGCGGTAGAAAAGTTGGGAAAAAGTATTTCTAATGTTCAGTCCTCGGTTGACGGCATAGCTAAAGACAATACCACAAAAAGCCAGGAAATACCCACGCTTAATTACAGAATGAAAGAAACAGAAAACTGGATAGACAAAGCGGCGGTTAAACTTGGCATAAAATTTGAACACTAGAAAATACTAAAAGCTCCGATGTTGCCTGAGTGTGAAAAATCCCATGTTTATAAGGACTATGAATTGAGAAACTAAAGAGTTACTCAGTTTTAACCACTCCGAACGGAGTGAGGAGTCCCTTATATAAGCGATTCTTCGCTTCGCTCTGAATGGTACTACCTCAACAGTAAATCCCCTGATGGGCACAAGTCTCGGGAAATCATCTGGGAAAAGGAAAAAGTCGCCTCTTTTGAGGCGACTTTTGAAAGTCTCAGTTTAACGATGCACACCATCTGGGGACACAATGGTCGGTGAAGATATTCATTTAGTTGATGGCGAATTCCTTAGTGAAAATCCTGGAAGATTCCTCAACTGCAGATGACACACATCCGACATCCGAGAATTGAAGAGAGGGTCATCCTCTTGCGGAGCAAGAGGATGACCCTCTAAAACTCTAAAACTTTTAGGAATGAGGGAGTTGTAAGCGTTATGGTATAATGTAAGGAAGCTTACATGGAATATACTAAAAAAATTCTAATTTATTTATTGGTTTTGAGTTTCAGCGGTTTAAACGTAACCCAAGTTTTTGCCACGGATTTTTCCAGCACTAATTTTATTTCCCGCGACCCGGTGATTACCGATTTTGGTGGCAACGCTTCTTCCACTAATTTTCAGCAAATCAATGCCGGCGGACAAAGCGTAACCGGCGAGTCTACCAGCTCAGGTTATATTTTGCGTTCCGGTTTTTTATATTATGACGATTTTTCCCCGCGTTCCCAAAATTGGCGCTGGTTTAGTGACTACGCCAGCGAAACTCCCGTAAGCGCGCTGGCCGGGGAAAATATTGCGCCCAGCACTATTGGCGCGGCAGACACTATAAAACTGAGAACTACTATTTTAGAAACCGCGGATATTGGGTTTTTAAATACCAAATACAAATTACAATATTCCTTAACTTCGGATTTTAATGTGGCAACCGATGTGGTGGAAATCGGTAACTGCACCGGCGTATCTATTTGGTGTTACGCGCTAGGCGGAGGGTTAGACAATGCCACAATTACCACTAAAACTTTGACCGATGCGGAAAGTTGCATTGCAAGCGCGGGCAACGGTTGCGGTACGCATAACACTTCGGGTGTTAGCGCGTCATCTTTTAACCATAAGCGTAGCCGAGCCGTGGAATATGAATTTACCATAAAAAATTCCGGGGCGCCCGTGAATAATACTTATTTTTTTAGAACTTTTGATGTGTTGCATAACCGCGCGGTGCTGTTGGTTACCGGTAAGAGCTACCCCAGTTTGGTAACGGCCGATGCCAGTATGACGTTTATTATTAGCGGATTACCTGCCGGTACCAATACCGGCGGAGTAGTTACCAACGCCAGTAGTACTTCAATTTCCGTAAATTTCGGCAGTCTGCCGTTTGGTAGTGCCGTGGCCGTGGCGCAAAGAGCTACGGTTACCACTAACGCGGCCAGCGGTTACACCATTTTTGTTTTTCAAACTCAGGGACTTTTGGGGCCGATAGAAATTCCGCCCATTCCCTACACCAACGCTTCCCCCGGACCTTGGGGCGTGGGCGCGGCCACGGGCGCTTACGGCTATCATTCCACTGACGCCACGCTTTCCGGCGGGAGTACCCGGTTTGCGGTAGACAATACTTATTCCAAACTTGAATCCGCGGCGCGGGAAGTGGTTTATAGTTCCGGTCCGGTAACCGGCGAAATTAACGACTTGGTTTTTAAAACCGAGGTTACGCAAATGCAACCGGCCGGGGCTTACGTGGGGTATATTACTTATATAGTGGTGCCGGTGTTTTAGTGTAGTCTGCCGACTTGTGCTCCATATCCGCCTAGGCGGAGACGGGGTATTTATCGGCCATTCCCTTATTAAAGTATTACTCGGTTTTAACCACTCCGAACAAAGTGAGGAGTCCCTTACATAAGCCATTCCCAGCCTGATAAATCAGGCAACTACATATTATACATTTTGTAGTCTGCCGATTTATCGGCCATTTCTATATAGTAGTGCCAGTGTTTTAGGAGATGTCGGAAGTCGGAAGTGTGTCATCCCGAATGAGTGCATCCAAATGAGTGGTCCCTTTTGTAACTTATGGTAGTCTGCCGATTTATCGGCCATTTCCAATAAATTGTTTTGCCTTATGCTTAAAAAAATATTTTACATTTTTATCCTGTTTGCCGTTTCCGTTCCGTTTTTACCAATGGCTAAAGCCGCGCCTAACGGCTTGGGAGTTTCTCCGGTGGTGGTGGACGAAAAAGGCGAACCCCGACAAATTATTAAAAAATCTTTGGTTTTAGCCAATGCCTCCGGACGCTATCAAGATGTGTATACTTTTGTAAATAACATTTCGGCGGAGCAGGGTACGCAAGAATTTATTCAGCCTTCGGACGCGGATTTTTCCGACTCACTCGCCAACTGGATAAATATTTCCCGCGCTATGTATCATATGGCGCCGGGAGAGAAAAAAACCATAGATTATGAAATTAAAATTAATCTAACCGCCAAACCCGGAAAGTATCACGCTATAATTTCTTTTGCCGAGGGTTTTAACCGTGACGATGCCTCCGCCAGGTTGCTTGAAGCCGCGACCGTGACGGTAAATTTGGAAGTGCCGGAAAATATAAAAGAAGAGGCGCAGCTGTTAAAATTTCTCCCGCAAAAAAATTATTTTTTTAACGCCCCTATAAATTTTTATTTTGAAGTAGAAAACATCGGCAACCGTAATATTTTACCAACGGGAGAAATTATTGTTTATAACAAAGACGGCAAAGAAGTTGCCAATACCCAGGCTAACCCGCAAAAAGTGAGTGTGGAACCGGATCAAATTATTCGGTATAACGTAAAATTTGCAAAGTTGGGCGGTTTTGGCAGATACAAAGCGGTTTTAAGTCTAAATTACGGGGGTACCCAAAGGGGACAACTTCAAGATATTGTTTATTTTTGGGTTTTGCCCTGGCCACTTTTGCTTTTTGGGGGAGTAAGTTTATTGGCGATTTTTATTTTAATTTATTTGTATTTAGAAACTTGGCGAAAACCTAAAAATTTTAGCGCGCCCACGCAGAGTACGGTGATAAAAATTGTAAAGCCTTCGGCTACGGCAAAACTAAAGCAGACCGAGGCAGAAGAGGTGAAGAAGAAGACAAGGTACGTGTAGTAGTCTGCCGATTTATCGTCCATTCACAGCCTGATAAATCAGGCAACTACAGCCAGCACATAACACAGCCCTTACATAAGCGATTCTTCGCTTCGCTCACAATGGTACTTATGGTAGTCTGCCGATTTATCGGCCACTTCCAGCCTGATAAATCAGGCAACTACATGTTATACATTTTGTAGTCTGCCGATTTATCGGCCACTTCCTACGTTTGCGGAAAAATTATTTTGTTGATACAATAATTTAAGAATTTAGCTCAGTAAATTAATTAAACAACCATCAATATAAATTTTATGCATCCAAAAAAACTTTCTTTAAAGATGTTGGGGGTTTTTGTTGTGATTTTGGCTCTTACGGTTCCATTTTTTCAGCCAAAAATCGTACTGGCTCAGGCAGCGGGGAAAATGTCTTTTACTGTAATTCCGCCGTTTTTTCAGTTGCCCTTAAACCCGGGGGAGTCTTGGAATAGCACCATAAAAGTGGTTAATTCCAATAATTTTGATTTGGATTTGTATGCTAATTTAATGAATTTTAAAGCCACGGGCGAAGACGGCCAGGGCACTTTTGTCCCCATAACCGGACAAGACGAAGCGGTAAACCAAAATTCTTTGGCGCAGTGGGTAACTATTACCAAAGACCCTGTACACGCGGGCAAAGAAAGCCGGGTGGAAATTCCTTTTTCCGTACACATTCCAAAAAACGCGCCTCCGGGCGGACATTACGCGGCTATTTTAATCGGCACCAAACCGCCTCAGAAGCAAGCCGTCAGCGGGCCCACGGTGCAAATTGCTACCTATATTTCCACTTTGCTTTTCATCCGTGTTTCGGGTGATGTAGTGGAAAAAGGCGATATTCGGGAATTTAGTTCCGACCGGACATTTTATCAAAACTCCAAGGCGAGTTTTTCTTTAAGATTTGAAAATACCGGCAATGTGCACTTACAGCCTCAAGGTGACATAACTATTTATAATATGTGGGGCAAAGAGCGTGGCAGAATTGAGATTAATCAAAACACGGAGTTTGGCTACGTGCTTCCTAAAACTTTGAGAAATTTTAAATTTACCTGGAATGGGGAAGACAGCTTATTTGAAATCGGCCGTTATAAAGCGGTGGCTACGCTGACTTACGGTTTGGATTCCAGAAAAAATGTTTTTTCCACCACTTATTTTTGGATAGTCCCGGTTAAGCCGGTGGCCGGAGTACTGGGCGGAATTTTAGCTTTTATTTTATTGATAATTTTTATTGTAAAAGCTTACGTGAAAAAAGCTATGAGAAGCGAAGCTGCGCGCATGGGGATTTCACAAGGCCAAAGTTCAGGCTCCAAGTCCGGACGGCAGTCTCAAGCCAGACGTAACCCAGGAAATAAAGCTGTAATAATTATGCTGAGCGTGATGCTGATAGTGGGGGTGGTGGGACTGATTATTTACTTTACCCAAGTGCTCAAAGAAGACAGAAGCTACGAAGTGCTTTTACAAAAAGGGGACGGTACCACAGTGGTAGTGCCCAAGCGGTAAAATAGGACTTACGCTCTTACCGCTTTTCTAAAATACTACGGCCTGTCCGACGAATCCGCCTAGGCGGAGAAGTTGGAAGCTTATATTGTTATTAATCTGACTTTGCTGATGATTATCAATTTTATTCAAATCACAAAATCGGAATTTAATTAGCGAAGGAGTATAGAATATCAATCAGGACAGTTTGTGACGGCCGCTCAAAACTGTCCTGATAAATTTAAAATAGATTTCGAATTATACACAATTTAACTAACAGCGCGTAGCGCGGCTGTGAACATCTTTCCGATTATTGCCTTTGCCCTGTAGGGGCGAGCTTGGGTCATACGTAATACATGGTTCTAAAGGTATC
>JBBRWU010000071.1:0-5548 GCA_038249015.1 Candidatus Doudnaibacteriota bacterium
AATTTCTCGCCTCCGCCTAAGGCGGACTCTTTCGCCAAAACCTTGTTAATCCGCCTAAGGCGGACCGCTTAACTAAGGTTAAACATCCCGCCAGAGGCGGATCTTTACGACAAAATTTTAAACTGCGGTTTTGTCTGAAATATCATAATTTTGGATCAAAAAATTATTAAGCAACAGGTCTATTGAAATCTTGTAAAAGATGATTTTTATCTGCTTACAAAGGTTACCTTCGTGAGCTCCGTAAAAAATTGCCGTTTTATCATAATGGAAGCCTATTAAGATTTAGCGTATAATTAAAGAAGTTTAGATTATCATCCATCTTTGAGCACTACGGTGGAGTTATTTATTTTTAACCAAAATACCTTTCATGGTTCAAGTCATTCAGGAGATATTTATAATTTTTCTTTTAACCCTTTTAAACGGCTTTTTCTCCATGAGTGAAATCGCTTTGGTAACAGTCAGAAAAACCCGGATTGCCACTTTGGTCAAACAGGGTAGCAAGCGTGCCGCAGTTATAGAGCAGCTCCAGCAAAACCCTGAAACACTATTTGCCACCATTCAAATCGGCATTTCTGTTATTACCATTGCCACCTCAGCCTTTGCCGGGGCGAGTCTGGGAGTGGATCTGTCTAATCTTTTAAATAAAATACATATTGCCATAATTGCGGAGAATGCCTATTCTATCAGTTTTGCGATTATAGTGATCTTGGTGTCGTATGTCAGTATTACCATTGGTGAGCTTATTCCTAAATCGCTTGGTTTGCGGTATGCCGAACCCATGGCCTTGCTCGCATCTTATCCGATTTTGTGGCTGTCAAAAATCAGTGGTTGGCTAATTAAAATTCTTAACATTTCCTCCAATTTATTTTTAAAGATTTTTAAAGATTCTACAACTTTTACCGAAAGCAGACTTTCGGAAGAAGAAATTAGAAGCCTACTTAACGAAGGTCGTAAAGCAGGAACCATTAAACCTCAAGAACATAACATTATAGAAAACGTTTTTGATTTCTCGGATCTAAGCGTAGACAAAATTATGATTCCCAGAACCCAAATGGTCGCTTTTAATATCGCCCAGCCAGCCAAAGAAATTGTGTGCAAAGCGATTGAGTCGGGGTATTCTAGGACTCCTGTTTATCAAGGAAATTTAAACAATATTATCGGGATACTCTACACTAAAAGACTTTTAGGAAAATTTGATGCAAATAGCCAAAATACTAATTTACAGGAATTTTTGTTGACACCTTATTTTGTGCCAAGCACCATGAAAATTAGCGAGGTGCTCCAGCGCTTGCAAAGAAAAAAGTCCCACATGGCCATGGTAACAGACGAACACGGTGAAATAGAAGGATTGGTGACTATGGAAGATGTCTTGGAAGAAATTGTCGGTGATATTACCGACGAGACAGATGAAATTAATAAAGGTATAAAGCAGGAAGGTGGGGAATATATTGTGGCGGGAGATACTTCCATTGTTGATTTTAACAAATATTTTAATTCTGAATTGCCGGAAAATGAAGATTTTAACACAGTGTCAGGTTTTATTTTGGAAAAATTGGGACGCTTTCCTAAAGTTGGCGACGTTGTGGATTTTGGAAAAATAAAATTTATTGTTAAAGAGGTAACCTTACGGGTAGTTAAGACAATTATTGTAAAAAATTAAAATATTTTTTTGAAATTTAAAATACCCCCGACACCGATAAATCGGAATTGAAGAAACCAATAATGCCGATGAACGGGACATTTCACGTCGGAACATTTATAACCGTAGCGCTTTAATTTGCCGGTACGGTAATTTTTTCCACCGGTTTAATTTATTTTTAATTAAAATAAATTTTAATTATTGTAAAAGTAGCATACCAGATTTTTGGCAGTTGTAAAGGATTATTAGTGCGGGTATAATAAGGTATATGATGAAAATTAGTTTTGTCGTTCCGGCATATAATGAAGAGGATAATTTAAAAGTCTGCTTGGAATCTATTATTAGAGAAGTCCAGGACAAGGCTTTTGATTATGAAATAATTGTAGTTAATAACGCCAGTCTTGATAAGACTAAAGTAATTGCCCTAAGTGTGCCTGGTGTTAAAGTAGTGGACGAAACCCGAAAGGGCTTGAGCTTTGCAAGACAAGCCGGCTTTGCCACCACCACCGGAGATTTGGTAGCTAATGTGGATGCCGATACTCTTATGCCGGAAGGTTGGAGCAATGCCGTAATCAATTATTTTGAGCAAAACCCCAAGTTGGTTTGTTTAAGTGGTCCGCATGTTTTTTATGATATGCCCACCTGGTTTAATTTGGGTGTGAGAGTTTACTATTATATAGTGTATGGCTTATATTGGTTCAATCGCTTTATTTTAAGGGTTGGCTCTATGGTACAAGGCGGAAATTTTGTAATTAAACGCACGGCTTTGGAAAAGCTGGGCGGGTTTGATACTGATTTTGATTTTTACGGCGAAGATGCGGATATTGCTCGGCGGATGAACAAAATTGGTGATGTTTTGTTTACTTTACGGCTACCCATTTATGCTTCGGGCAGAAGGATAAAAGCCGAAGGCATGTTTTTAACCCCCATCCGCTATGGGTTAAATTACCTTTGGACAATATTTTTTCACCGGCCGTTTAGCAAAACTTCCGCGGACATTAGAACCAAAAACTATTAAGACAGGAATCTTAGCCTGTGACGCATTTTTTTGTCATCCCGACCGGAGCGAAGGGGCCCTCTTGCCGCTTCTAAATGACAGCTACTTCGGAATGACACCGCGCAGTAATTTATTAAAAAAATGAGAAATATAGACGGTATAAGTAAAATAAAATCTTTAAAAAAGCGACCGATATCCGGAAACAAAAATCATCGGATAATAATTCGTCATGCATTTATAAAAATTTCACCCCCGGAGGTTTTTTATACCGGGTTTTTTGCGTCACTACGCCAACATCTTAAAATGAAATTAGCTGTTGTATTTAAGCAAACCCTAAATCGTAGATCGGAGTTTTTAAAGAAAAGAATTGCTTGGGTTAAGGCCGAGTTTCGGCAGTTTAACGGCCAAAAAAAAGCTGTCCCAATTTATGCAATTGTTGTGGCTTTTATGTTGGCCTTTGGCGGGGGAGCTTGGGTTGCCTTAAATACTCAAACTATTGAAGCGGAAAATTACGAGCCAACCCAAGCCGGCTCAATTCCTTTGGCAGAGGTTCTTGTTGCATCGGACCCAATTAACAAGGTGTCCAATGAGGTACTGTTTAATATGACCATCGGACAATTGGAAAATTATTTAAATTCTATTGCCGAGCAAAATAGGCAAATTAAGCAGGCGGAAATAATGGCAACCCGTAAAGAAAAACTACACGCATATTTGGAATCGAAAAAAACTCCGTTTGCCGAGTTCGCGGATATTATTGCCGAACAAAAACATTGGAAATTAATTTTAGCCATCTCATTTGCAGAAAGCACCTTTGGCAGAAATTGCGTGGACAATAACTGTAGTAATATTGGTGTAAAACCGGGCCACCCCTATTGGCATAAATATGCAACGTTAGGCGAGTGGGTAAAAGACTTTAATCGCTTGATTGAAAAACGTTACAGTGACTGGACGCTTGAGCAAATGAACGGCGTTTACGTTCAGCCCAAAAATCCTAACTGGCTGGCAGCGACCCGACAAGTGCTGGAAGAATTGCAGGAGTTGGGAGTAGAATGAATGACAAGAATGACAAGAATTCCGCTTTTGGCGGGAATGATTTAAAGATGGATTAAAATTAAGGAGAATTAAATAAAACTTAAAATATTATGAAAAATTCAAAAAAATTATTATCAGCCGCAGTGGTTTTAAGTGTTATTTTTTTTACTAATCAAGCGGTGAGTCAAAATATTAAATTTAATCCGATTAAGCCGGGGATAAACTCTGCAGTGCAAATTACCGACGAACAACAGGCAATTTTGGCCGTACGTAAAGCCAAGGCCTCGGTGGTGAATATTTTAGGTTTAAGCAAATCAACACCAACTGTGCCTTCCGCCAATGTTAGTATAACAGTACCGATTAACACAGAAGTTTCCGGAACTGGTTTAATTATGGAAGCGGATGGGCTGATTGCCACCAATAACCATGTGGTGGAAGATTTAAATATGGATTACTGGGTAATTTTAGCGGATGGTAAAAGATTTCCGGCCAAAGTTTTGGCCAAAGACCAATTTGATGACGTGGCATTTGTAAAAATAGAGACTACCGGCCTCGCCCCGGCCGTTTTGGGGGACTCGGATGCTTTGGAAACCGGGCAGACCGTTTTTGCTATTGGTAATTCTTTGGGAAGGTATCAAAATAGCGTAACCCGGGGCGTAGTCTCCGCACTTGGCCGGGCTTTAAGCGAAGCGGACGGCAGTGTGCCTCGGATTCATAATTTAATTCAAACCGATGCGGCCATAAGTAACGGTAATAGTGGCGGGCCGTTAATTAATTTGGCCGGCGAAGTAGTGGGTTTAAATACGCTTATGGATACCGGTGGGTACTCATTAAATTTTTCCATCCCGATTAATATTGTGAAAGAATCTTTACAGCAGGTAAAAGTTTTTGGTAAAATATCCCGACCATTTTTAGGAGTGCAATTTAAAACTATTGATCAAGCCGATAAGCTATCCAGTAATTTAAGCGTAGACAATGGAGCTATTATTAGTGCTGTTTCTCCAAGCACCCCGGCGGCGAGCGCAGGAATAAAAGCCGGAGATATTGTTTTAGCGGTTAACGGAAAAGTTTTGGGTTTTAATAATGAATTAGATTCAGAAATTCAAAAGTATCAGGCGGGCAGTCAAATTATGCTGAAAATTTTACGCGAGACGGAAATTTTAGAATTACCGGTGATACTGGGAGAGTATAAGTAAGTTGTAAGAAATTAACCCCATCCCGATTTTATCGGGATGGGGTTTTTGTTATGGAGTTGACAAGGGTATTTTTTAAAAGTATAGTAATTTAAGACCCCCCACAGGGGGGTAAGGAATAAGTATTTTAAAATGGAATTACAAGAAAAAAATAAACAAGGCGTCATTAAACGGGTGCATTATGCCCAAGGGCATTTAAAAGCCGTAGAAAAAATGATTAGTAGTGGTGCTTACTGCCTGGATATTATTAATCAAAATCACGCGGTCATTGAAGCCTTAAAAAAAATTAACCAAATAATCCTAGAAGGACATTTGGGAATTTGTGCTTGGGACGCCGTTAATAGTAAAAATTCCAGCAAGCGTAAAGAGGCAGTGAGTGAATTAATTAAACTTTATAGTAAACATAATTAAATTACTGGGCATGCCCAGTAATACAACTTTCTATATGTTCTTTTATGTTTAAGTACTCGAGAGTTTAAAAGACGGTAACAGATACATTGGCTATACCAAAGATTTAAAAAGGAGAATAAAAGAACAGTAAGACGACAAACGCCGGGAAGATTACCTAAAAACAACGCAAGGTCGCAGATTTTTAGGCTTAAAATTAATTAACTTCAAGCGCTCAAACAAGGCGTTTGGAATTGAAAGATTGACCCGGTAGAGCTACGGCGACATCAGGTTAAAATA
>JBBRWU010000072.1:0-5526 GCA_038249015.1 Candidatus Doudnaibacteriota bacterium
ATATGACTATGGTTAATTTTTTAAAACCCAATATTGCGAAGGGAGATGGAAAGCCCAAAACAAAAAAAAGTAATTACAGACAAAAGCAAAGCAACACCCAGGCTTAGCCAAAAAATTATTTTGTTTTGAATGCTTTTGCGTACAACTATGAGATATATAAATGTTAAAAATATTCCCAAAAGCTGGATAAATAATATTGAGCTAAGATAATTGGCATTATCCATGGTTTGGTATAAAAAATTATCCCTAAAAGGTTTAACATTTGCGCTATCGCTAAACAATTCATACACAAAATTCCCCACCGGACTCCATAAAATCTCCGGCACCAAGAACATCGCTAAAAATACACCTAGCCATATTTTCTGCATTTTTTTCATATATTTTTATTTCTTTTGAATATTCTTTAATTACTTACAGAATAGCACTTTGAAAACTGCTGTCAAATGTAAAGGAGATTTTTTTAAACCCCCGCTCCTTAAGAACAAGGGCGGGGGTTTTAATAGTTATTTTGGGAACGAGTCTATAAATTTCTTTAAATTTTCTTGGAGATTGGGGTCTGTGGTCTGAATAGAAGTGGCCACACTACGGGCTTTATCAAACTGCTCCATTGCGGCATAAATTCTCGCCAGCCCAACAAGCACCTGAACATTATTTGGCTCTATTTTTACCGCTCGTTCCTGCAATGCCAAGGCTTTATCAAATTGTTTTGCGTTTATATAATATTCAAACAGCCACGAGACATCTGCGTAAGAAGTAAAATTATATCCGCCGGTAAAAGCCTGCTCTATAACACCGACAGCCTCCGGTAATTTATCCTGCATCCTGAATAGCGCCGCCTGTTGAGTTTTTAAAACAAAATCCGTGGGAAAAGATTTTTGTAAATCCAAAAGAATTTTTTCCGCCTCGTCAAACTTCCCCTGTGCGGCTCGAATCTGTACCAAATTCATATAGGGTTCCTCCCTGCTTGGAGCCAGCTCAATTGCTTTTTTCGCCGCTACTTCCGCTTTAGAGTCCTGCACATTCCTCATAATATATAACCCGGCCAACCGTTGCCAAGTTATAGAATAGTTGCCCTGCTCTTCTGTGGCAAGCTCACCATAACTAATGGCGCTGTTTAAAATTTTCACGGCCAATTCCTGATTCGTAGAAACCAAATTTCTTACGGCGATGTTAGCAAAATCCGCGTAACGATTAGAGCTTTCCGTCTTATCAAAATTAAACGGCATTTCAGACATATCTTCAAAATAACCTAAGGCTTTAGCGGGGTCAACCGAGGCATAAGCAAACCCGTAATTAACATTTTTGGCCGCGGACATTGGCGCAAAATTGGCAGCATAAACCACATATAAAATTATCACCGCCGCCACTCCCCCGGCTACAGCGGGTAACAACCCCAAAGGAGATAAGTTTTTATCCTTCTTTTTATCCGGCAAGTTTGAACTTGCGGAAATTTGATACACGTAACCCACAAAACCCAAAAATACATAAAATGTCAGGCTCGCCGAGACGTTGTCAAAAACCGTTAAATTTTGTATTTGATAGGAAAGCAACGCGGCCAATAAAAAACAAAATTCCGCCAAGGATAATATTTGAGCCCTAAAACCTTTATATAATCCGACTGCGCAAAAAACCAACATTAACAAATAGGAAATTAGTCCGAAAATACCGTTGGTTATTAAAATTTCAATAATATAATTATGGGGCTTGTCAAACCAACTGCGGTCATATTTATAAATTTCCGGATTGTAATATTTGTTAGCAACAATATAATAATTTTCCGGGCCGGTGCCAAGCAATGGACGGTCCGGATAACCTTTAAGTGCCACCTGCCACTGCAATATGCGGGCTTGCGAGTTGGAATCGTTTAAAGTAAACACGCGCCTAACAATTGAACCGACGGGCAATTTACTACTAAAATTAAACATTAATCCGGCTAATACAACCACAGACAACACCATGCCCATACCAATAAGCTTAATTTGTTTATTTTGAGACAACGCCAAATAAACAACGGTAGCCAAAAAACTGCCTAACAATAAGCCCACCAAGGCACCGCGCGTACCGCTTAAAAATCCGGCCAATAAAAATACAAACGCCAATGTATAGTAACCAACTCTTGAGGCAATATTGTCGGCCTGAAGAGCAAAAAAGATACTGATAAATGTTGGGATAAGAGCAAAGCTCCCCAAGTAAATTGGGTTTCCCAAGGTTGATGATACACGGACCGGTAAAGATGGGTCTTGAATTAACACCGGTAAATGCATCCAGCCAAAAAGACCATTTACAGCTACTACCGCGGCAACGGCTAAAAACAACTTTAAAAATTTTTGAAAATAACTGCCCGGTATTTGCCCTATGGCTACGACATAAAAATAAAGTAGGGTTAAATGCCCCAAATAAAATGCCCCGCCCATTCTTTCAAAGTTTCCCCACAAACTGCGAATAACGTCTACGCCGGAAAAGGCGGAAATAATATTTACAACAAAAAACGCCAATACCGAAAGATGGAGCGGATTTTTTAAATTCGGTCTTAAATTTTTATTGTCCAACAATAAATACAAATACAACGGCAAAGCCAACTCTATACAAATGCGGAAGAAAAAAGCCTTGCTGGTAACATAAGGAAAGAGCAAGTCTTTAAACACCCACCAAGAAGCGGTTAGCGACAATACGACTAAAATAAAAAACACCCATTGTATAATTTTTTTCATATACGATATTATAGCAAATTAACGAAAAAATGCGAAAAAATCAGTTTGGAGGAGAAACCCTCTTTTTTTCTCCGGATAAATCAAAACCCCGTCCCGCCTTTCGGCGGGACGGGGTTAAATACAAAGAAATTTTAAGCTGTGATTTTAATCTGCAATGCGTCTTCAATTTTTGCCATTCTTTTCTCTAACATTTGAACCCACTCATGGGCCTCAAAATTTTCCGGCTTTCTTTCTGGCCTCAAAATTATTTTCTTATTTTTTATTTTTTTTGTTAGTTTCATATATTTTTTAAATTAAAAATTAGTGTAGCTAATTACTTGTGTTACTGCGCTACTACTTTTTTGAGACCCCGCTTGCAATATACTGCTTCATTAAAGCCTGGTAGGGAATATCAATTTTATTTGCCTCAACTTTTACTTGATTTATAATATATTCCGGGATTCTTATAGAAATTGAACGGGAAGTTGGCTTGAGATTTGGGAAAATCACATTTTGGGCTTTTGACCAATCAAAATATTCGGTTGAGTCATGGGTATTCCAAAACTTAGCCTCTTGGTCTTCAGTTTTAAATTTAGGAATTTTTTTAAGTTTTTTTGTCATAATCAATCCTTTCTTTTTTATTCGCGCTACGCGCTGAAATTATTCTAATTTTAAAATTTCTAATGGTAAATACTATGAATAAAATTCGCCCGTCATTGCTCATTCCTAACAGCTGATATCGCTTCTCTGCTTTGCTGTGTCTTGTGTCAAAAATTATTGAACGTCTATTAAACAATGATTGTTCGGCTTCTTCAGGAGTTATCCCATGCTTAAGACGAATTTTTGTTTGATTATTTTTATCCCACTCAAACTCTATTGGTTCCGGTATTTCTAATTCGTTCATATTGATATTGTATATGTTAAATTACACAATGTCAAATATTTTAAATAAGTCAAACCGCCCGTAGGAAGCCAATTAAATTTATTACACCATAAAATTAATTTGAAAGATGGGGACACTTCTTCCAAGGCACCTCCTGTTTTGAGATAAACCAAAACCCCGCTCGCCTTTTTGGGGAGAGCGGGGTTTTGTATCGAATAAAATAAGGGGTGTTACAATTCCAACTTAATGCCAAGTTTTTTTCCGGCTAAAACGGCCCAATGCTCAAGGCGCTCAAAACGTTCGGCATTCACAATTTTCTCTTCGTCCCGGTTTTTCTTTTCAGTGAGTAATTGTTCAAGAGCGGCAGTATGGGCTGTCAAGGTACTTTCAATACTATCAAACCTTGAAGAAAATGCTTGCAACTCGCCGTTTGTGGCTAAATTAGACATACCGGTTTTTATGCCTCTTATTTCTCCATGGATTGGGCTAATCTGTTTATTAAATTTTTCATCAAGCAATTTTTCAATGGCTTTTAATGTAATTTCGGACATAAAATTAAATATTATTGGTGATTATAATTCTTCTCCCCCACTTATATATTATACGCCCTCTCAAAAATGTGTCAAAAAATGCCAGAAATTATTTATTACACCATAAAATCAATTTGGTAGAGGGGACACCTCTTCCAAAACATCCCAAAACCAAAACCCCGCTCGCCTTTCGGAGAACGGGGTTTTGCCTAAATTTATAATTATTTAAGACTTTGGAGAAGTGTCAAAATTTTGTTCTTTAACTCCGGCACATCGCTCTGATAAGCTTTCCAAACTTCCTCGGCATCCACATAAGCATATTCGTGGATTAGCAAATTTCTCATAGATTTTAAACCCCGCCAGTCAATTTCCGAATGCTGTGAACGAAAATCTTCCGACAGCTTAGCTGAAGCTTCGCCCACAATTTCCAAAGCTCTGGCGGAGGCAAATTGCTTCTCCATATCTGAAAGAAAGGCTTCCCTGCTCACGCCACGCATAAAGCTTTCTAAAATTTCAATATTATCCAAAATATCCTGCAAATAAGCAATTTGATTGTCAGCCATAAATGTAAACCGCGTCCCTTAATATATTATCTTTAAATGAAGGTTTAAGTGTCGAGGTTTTGACCAAGTCAACTTTTTTTTGCAAAGCATCTTCCAAAACATAATTAAGCTGGGCTAGTTTAAATAACCCCAATGGTTCGTATAGCTCAATTAGAATATCTACATCGCTTTCGGTTTTGGCTTCTCCCCTTGCCACACTTCCAAAAACAGCCGCGCGTTTAACGCCATAACGGCCAAAAATTAAGGTTGTTTTATTTTTTACTTCTTCCAATTCCATATGGTGTAATTATAACATTCATATTAAACCACGGTCAACCTTAAACTCAAAATTTATTACACCATAAAATCAATTTGGTAGAGGGGACACCTCTTCCAAATTATCCTAAAACCAAAACCCCGCTCGCCTTTCGGAGAACGGGATTTGAATTTGAAGTGAACTATTATACATTATAACTGATGCCAATTTTTTCTGAAACTACTTTTATCCACTGTTCCATTCTTTCCACTTTATGAACCAGCACGGTCATCTCCTGATAATAAGTATCAGCTCTTTTAGCAAAACCATCAACCGAAGTCTGTAATTGGGAAAAACTCCCTTTTAAGTCTCCAATGTCTTCTTTCGTCGCAAAGACATCTTTAAAAACAACTAGTTGATAATCAGTTAATTTTTTTATATCTTCCGCAGTTAACATAGAAGTCCATTTAATACCTTAATATTATCATCCTCTCAAAAATGTGTCAAAAAATGTGAAAATATCAATTACACCATAAAATCAATTTGGCAGAGGGAGCACATCTTCCAAGATCCTCTAAGTTTATTTTAATGTTTTAATAAAAGCTTCTACTCTGTCCTTACTTGC
>JBBRWU010000073.1:0-5364 GCA_038249015.1 Candidatus Doudnaibacteriota bacterium
AGCCTTGAATTACGAAACTGATCGCATTTATTTTGTAGTCTGCCGATTTATCGGCCTTTAGCTCGAGGCCTGATAAATCAGGCAACTACATTTCCAGGGTTTTCCGAGTTTCGTAATTCAAGGCATGTAGGGGCGAGCTTTCCTGTCCTCCGTATCCGCCTAGGCGGAGAAGGGGGAAGTCGCCCGAAAACTATCCAACAATTGCGGGCGGGCAAGCCCAGCCCCTACAGAACACCAATAAAACTAATGATTCAATAGATTCCTAAGGTAGTTTCAAACTTTGGGGTGCCTTATGGGCAGAGCCTATTTTTAGCGGCGTAGTTATACGATTAGTCCAGTCAATTTGCGTATGACCCGAGGAATCCCTTAAGCTGACTTAAGATAAGGGATCCTTCGTTCGGTGCTACTGCCTCAGGATGGTGCTCATCTGAGGGATATTTTGTTTGGCCCGGTGCCCATTAATTTTTACACAATTAAAAAGCCCCGCTCTTTACAAAGCGAGGCCCTAAATCCTTCCGCCAGAGGCGGAAAATTAAATCACTACTTATGCCCAATCCTAAATCCTAAATCCCTCATTCTCTTCACCGCCCAATAAATTGTCCAAGAAAGAATTGTAAACGAAAAAAGTAATAAAGCTACCAACCACCAATTAAGTAGTTCGCATAGGGCAACCTGCGCTTTCCCGACTGTCTCATTCCCCTCTTTGTCTACGGCTCTAACAAAAATTCTAACAAGTCCGGTTTGATTTTTTAAAATACGCGGGCTGATGGCTTTTTCCCAAGTTAAACTTTTCATATCCGCATCCGCCTCATCAGCTTTGCATAAAATTTGCTCCGCAACTTCATAGTATGCAATTCCGGAACCGCTATCTGTGGTGTGGAAGCTCACAAAATACTTGTTTACAAAAAAATCCGGTGACCTTAAAACAATCGGGCTAAAATTTTCCGGGAGGGTTGTGTCTGCAATCGTTTCCCATTTTTTAGGTATATAATTTTTTGGAGCCGGGTAAACTACTAAACTAATATTTTCAGAATTTATTACTACGGCTTTACCGGGACTACTATTTAAATAAACTTTTGAACTGGAAAAAAAACTAAACTCACCGCCACCGCTTTGTACGGCTTTAAAAAGAATGTCCCCAATTTTTCCGTTTTGTCCCACAAAACCCGGAGCAGGCAAAGCGCCCGCAAAGAAAATTTTACCCGAGCTATTTAGGCTTTCCGGCTCCTCCGGCCAATAAGAAAAAATGGAATCGTTAAATTTTATAACTTTACTTTGAACAATATTCTTCGGAAACAAGAAATTAATCCTGCCGGCATTCACTCCTAAATTCACCACATCTATATACACACTTACCAAAAACTCATCCCCTTCGTAAATTTTTTCTTTTGGTAATAAAAAGCGTAAAGTCGCCGGGCCCGGTAAAGTCGCCGGGGCATCTCCCCCGGTCCACAAATGAACCAGTAAGTCATAGTCTATATTATTTACCACGCCGTCTTTATTTAAATCTGTGGCTGAATTTTTAGGCACGCCCCAATTGGACATTAACAGACTTAGGTCGGAAAGATCCACCCTGTTGTCACAGTTAAAATCCCCGCGAGCGCAGGTTTTTGGGATAAACGGTTCCGGCTTTGCGGGTTTTAAAACTCCAAACAAAGCATAAATTCCCAGGTCTGAGGAAGTGCCGGAAATTGTTTTAGCATTTACATTAACAACTGTATTTGGAACCTCAGTCCAAATTGTCGCCCCGGGCTTTAGAATAAAGAGCTGAATGGAATTTTCCGCAAACAAATCCGTCTGCTCCGGAGTATAACGCAAGGTTACACCGGACGGTTTATTTACATAGGTTAAAAAAATCCCAAAAGTATTTTGACCGACAATGTTATAGGCATGCCCATTAACCAATCCTTGTCCCTCCGGGTTTGAAGCAATATCACTTAATGAGTGTTGAAAAACCAGATTTAAATTAAAAGCGATTGGTGTATTCCAATACCAGTCAGGAAAAATTACGGTTATTGAACTGCCGTCTGAATGCTGATAATGTACGGTCTGACCAGGCACCGCGACTACTACCCCGCCTCCGCCTCCTATTGGCGTTACCGCGCAAGCGCCGCAGTCTTGAGCGCAAACAGAACAAGTCTCGGCACCATTACAAATATTATCACCACAAAACGGAGCCGTGGTATCAATAGACGTACCCATTTGTACGGCTTTCACCACAGCAATCATGGCATTGGCGCTACTTAAAAGTTCATCCGCTCCGCCAAGTGCGGAAATATAAACTTTGTAAGACCCCTGAATTGCCGGGTTGGTAATTTGTCTGGTACCTTGCCCGCCAAAAACCGCGTTAGACCCGATATTTATTTCTACCCTACTACCGGCGAGGATTATAACCGAGGAATAAAACGTAATTTGCCCGTTACTGCCGGTAACCGTACTAACTTGTAAATCTCCACCACCGGGATAGGCCGAAAGATTTTTGTTAACCCCATCTACCAAAACATCAACATCCTGAAAATTTAACCCGGCCGGGATATTAAAAAACCCGGCTTCCGGGGTTATAACAATTTTTCCGGAAACCGGCACATTTACAGGCACTTTAAAAGAGATTGCGTGATTAGCCGAAACAGTCGGGGCCGAAGTGGAAATAGTGTCGCTGACAAAAGTTAAAATCGGCAGGGCTTTGGCTATGCCCGGCAAAATAAAAAAAGGGATTGAAAGAAGTAATGGATAAAGTTTAATTTTTGAAAAATATTTATACATAGACAAAACTGGGTATAATTTTCCGCCAAAGCAGATTAGCCGTAGGCTAAAAGATTGAAAGATTAGGAATATGTAGTTGCCTGATTTATCAGGCTGTAAGTAAGTGGCCGATAAATCGGCAAACTACACCGCAGACAGGCGGATACGTCGGACTTAGTTGGCAGACTACCATAAGTACCATTGTGAGCGAAGCGAAGAATCGCTTATGTAAGGGACTCCTCACTTTGTTCGGAGTGGTTAAAACCGAGTAATACTTTAATAAGGGAATGGCCGATAAATCGGCGAACTACGGTATTAAAAGTAAGATTAGGAATATGTAGTTGCCTGATTTATCAGGCTGGAAGTGGCCGATAAATCGGCGAACTACAAGCCTTACTCTTGCATAGCTTTTTTTACTGACACATAAGAACCTTTTTCTTTTCTGGAATCCAAATAAAAATTAATTACGGACAATAGAAATAAGGCGGCGGTTAAAACAATTAAAAGCGCGAGTTTATTTTTTTGTTTTTCGTAATCTTGTTGCCACTGTGTTTGTTCCTCGGCTAATTTTTTTTGTTGCTCAACGACCACGGCTTTCATTTCCTCCACTTTTTCCAGCTCAATATTAGCCACATTCGGCGGAACCATTGCCGTACTGGTAACCGCGCCCGCCACTTGGGGCGCATTTGGGCCATAGGCATAGTGAAAATTAATCGCCTGATTTAAAGCGAAACATCCGGCCAATAAAAATATGGCTAGAATAAAAAAAGTGCGAAAGGAAATTTTTTTAAAATGTTTGCTCATTGATAATAATTTAATAAGTAAGTTGTAGTTGCCTGATTTATCAGGCTGGAAATGGCCGATAAATCGGCATACTACGCTAATCCCTAACCTAACTTACGAAAAAAATACAAACAATAAAAACAACATAAGTGCCGCAACCCCAAGAAGTAAAACCGCAATGGCTATTAATCTGCTAATAGTATTGGATTTAAAATTTTGCAACGGCTCAGTGGGCAATATTACCCCTTTGGCTTTAGCCGCGCTTTTTAATTTGGTTCTGACATAAAACTTAACTAAAAACATTACCAAGAGAATGAAAGAAATAAGTGTGCCGAAAAAAATCGCAATCGGCTTCATGGGTAAAACCCAAAAAGACAGCGAGGAAGTTATGGTTTTTTTACCCGTATCTCCATAAACCAAACTTAAGGTCGCCTGATACCTGCCAAAAGTAAACCCTTCGCTTTTCCAATCGCTTTGAAACTTTCTAATTGCTTTGGGGAAAATTCCGCCCTGGGCTTCATTAACATTTATTGTCGCGGTTTTTTTCCCGAGCATATTGGTTATTTCAATAAACCCGGTCGGCCTAACGAGGGTGTTGCCCAAATTTTCTACCCGAATATCAAATTTAATATCGGCTTTATTGTATACCGATTTGTCAGCACTAAACTCCCGAATATTAGTCTCATCAAATACGTCGCCGGCAATTTGTAAATTTATTAAACTCGCCACTTCATAACCCACGGCGGCTCCGGTAGCTGTCGGCTTTTCGGGCTGGGTAGTAACAAAAATCGCCCCAAAATGCCCGCCCGGCCCGGCATCCATTGGCACTTCCACTAAAAACAAAACTTCCGCGGTTGCTCCGGCCGGTAACACAATAGGTTCCTCCGGAATTTTAAGCCATGAAGTAATCCCGTAAATATCCAAAGACTTCCCTTCGGCGGTAAATACCGGCTGTCCTTCCAAAGACATCCCTGAAATATTGCTTTTTTTTATGTAAAAAGTCTGTTCTACTAAACTTAAATTAGTAACTCTCAAGACCGCCTGAAAAGTTTTGCCGGGTTCAATTTTTTCCTGAATTAAAGCCGGACTAATTTTTATCCCCACTTGAGGCGCCGTAAAACTATTTTTATCCGGGATTTGAATTTGATCCTGTATTCGAACCATGGGCTTTACCAAAGGCAATGCGCTTTCCGTGCCTGTGGCTGTTTTTGCAGTTGTTGATGTAGCAATTTGCGAAAGTCCCTTGCCCGGCACTCCAAAAAGCCCGATACATAGACAAGCAGAGAGTGTAACTGTTAATATTTTACTGCGAGTGTTCATAAGACCAGCATAAAGTATAATGTATGGGAATATAATTTTCTGCCAAAGGCGCCCGCCTGTCCTGCCTGTCGCCTGCCTGTCGGTAGGCAGGACAGGGATTAGCCGTAGGCTGAAAAGATTGAAAGATTAGTAATCTGTAGTTGCCTGATTTATCAGGCTGGAAATGGCCGATAAATCGGCGAACTACACTGCAGAACATGTGCTATTTACCCCATGCAATAGCATATTCCCCTTATATTTTAACATAAATTCAAACCCCGGCCAAACTGGAACGGGGTCTAAAAGTTCATTTATATTCAATAGACTTGTTGTTTAATAATTTTTCGCCAAAAATCCGTTCTTTCGCCAAAATCTTGTTAAAAATTTTTCCGCTTAACTAAGGTTAAACATCAAAATTTTTAACTGCGGTTTTGTCAGAAATAACAAATTTTTTATCAAAAAAGTTATTAAGCAACAAGTCTAATATTTAAATTGCGCCTAAAAAACCGGCGTGGCAATATATGTCAAAACATTGGTATA
>JBBRWU010000074.1:0-5250 GCA_038249015.1 Candidatus Doudnaibacteriota bacterium
AAAAGGAATTAGCCGTTAGGGGCTAGCTTTTAGGATTTCCTACAAGCTACAACCTTCAAGCTACAAGATAACCTATGTTTGACATAATTTCTATCGGTGACGCGACTATTGACACTTTTTTATTTGTCCATGATATTGAGATTGTGGATATTAAAGGCGCCCAAAAAGCGATTTTGAATTGGGGCGACAAACTGCCTGTGGATAAAATGTTTCGCACCGTGGCGGGAAATGCAGCCAATAACGCGGTGGGGAGTAGTAGGCTTGGCTTGAAAACGGCTTTTTATACGGTTTTAGCTCACGATGTCGGCGGTCGTGAAATTATTCACAAAATGAAAAAAGAAGGCGTGTCGGATAGGTTTATTGTGGTTGATGACAAACACGGTACCAATGCTTCTACGGTTATTGTTTATGAAGGCGAGAGAACTATTTTGGTTTATCACGAACATCGTGAATATAAATTGCCAAAACTGGTTCACTCCGACTGGATATATTTAACCAGTATGGGGCAGGGTTTTGAAAAAGTCTATAAAGATTTGGCAAAATATATTGACCGCTATGACATAAAGCTCGGTTTTAATCCCGGTACTTTTCAACTTCGCGCCGGGGTTAAGAAAAATATGGAGATGCTCGCCCGCACCGATTTATTGTCCGTGAATGTGGAAGAGGCACAAGGCTGGGTGGGCGATTGTAATCGCGACCCGGAAGAGTTGTGTAAAAAATTAGCTGAATTGGGTCCGAAAGCCATTGCCTTGACCGACGGTCGTAAAGGAGCTTACAGTTACAGCGAAGAAGGGTTTTATTACATTCCGGAATTCCCTGGACCCAGGCTGGAAGCTACCGGAGCGGGGGATTCTTTTACCACTGCGTATATAGCCGGTTTGTTTTACGGCCTGCCTCATAAAGATGCACTTTCTTGGGCGCCAATTAATGCCGGTTCAGTTGTCCAAAGCATTGGTCCACAAGCCGGGCTATTAACCCGCCAAGAAATTGAATTGCGTTTAAAAAAAATGAAAGATTTTAAAGCAGTTGCTATTACCAGTAAACAAATCAAACAGGAAGTCTTAGAAATGGTGGAGAAAAAGTAAGACTAGAGTTATCATCCTTAATCCCTTATCCTTTACTGGTGCAATTGCAGTAGGTCAAGGATAATAGTTCAGAGATAAAAAATATTTATGGCTCTAATTGGCAGTCGAGTAAATGATCCGAATTATGTTTTAAGGTTTAGTGTAATAGTGTTTATGGGGATAATAGCTTTTGGCAGTCTGCTTATGTGGAAAAGCCAGTTACTGTTTACGGCAGATTATCAGGAAATGCCGGTGACTCAGGAACAATTAAGAGTTAAAAAAGAAAATGATTTTAAAAAGCAAAGTTTGCAAAATAATATTTTAAAAAATTATCAACTAGAATAATACATCGAATCAACGAATGGAACGAATCAATGAATATAAAAACACAAATTCGTAGATATTCGTTAATTTGGTTAATTCACAAATTCGATGTATTGGAAAGGCTCCATGACAAAAATCAAAGTTGGAATAAATGGTTTTGGAAGAATCGGACGCCAGGCATTTAAAATTGCGTTGGATAAAAAGGAGTTGGAAGTGGTGGGAATAAATGATTTATCGCCGACTTCGGTATTGGCGCATTTGCTAAAGTACGACAGCAACTACGGCCGGTTTGATCATGAAATCAGTTCGGACGAAAAAAATATTATTGTTGACGGCAAATCTTATCCAGTTAGCGCGGAAAAAGATCCGGCGCTTTTGCCTTGGGGAAAATTGGGTGTAGATGTGGTCATTGAAAGCACGGGTCGTTTTACAGACAGCGAAAAAGCCGGGAGCCATATTAAAGCCGGAGCGCGCAAGGTTATTATTAGCGCGCCGGCCAAAGATGAAGGTGTAACGCCAACTATTGTCCTTGGAGTAAACCAGGATAGTTATCACGGCGAGCCGATTATCAGCAACGCTTCCTGCACAACCAACTGTATTGCACCGGTGTTGGATGTTTTGCAAAAAAAGTTTGGCGTGGAAAAAGCGTTTATGTCCACCATTCATAGTTATACAGCGGAGCAAAATTTAGTTGATGGCCCGCCGCCCGGAGGAAAAGTTAACGATCTTCGTCGTGCTCGTGCGGCTGCGGTAAATATTATTCCCACTACCACGGGTGCGGCAATTTCCGCCACGCAGGTAATTCCGGAGCTAAAGGGAAAATTTGACGGTGTATCTTTTCGTGTGCCGACTCCGGTTGGTAGTTTATCCGATTTTACGGTACTGCTAAAAAAGAATGTGACCAAAGAAGAAGTTAACCAGGCGTTTATTGATGCTTCCAAAGATTCCCATTATCACGGATATTTGGAAGTAAGTAACGAGCCGTTAGTATTAACAGATATAGTCGGTAACCCCGCATCTTCCATTGTAGACCTTTCCTTAACCCAAGTTGTAGATGGGAATTTTATTAAAGTAATAGCTTGGTACGACAACGAATTCGGATATTCCAATCGGTTGGTGGAAGAAGCAATAATGGTAGGCAAATAATATGAAAAAATCTTTTTGGTTTTAATACCTTTGTTTGTGGCGCTGTTTCTTTTCGTGTACTGGTTAAGGGTGTCTGATCTTTGGCCTTTATATAGTAACAGAGTAGGGGAGGATAAAAATGCTCTTTGGTCATTACCACTTACTTATTCTTACGCTATTACTGCGGTAGCAGGTATGATTTTAGCAATTATTCTTTTTATAAAGAAAGGAATAAGCGGTAGGTTTGTGTTTTTTTTGGCTACTTGGGGATATTATATTAGGTATTTGCGGGACATTCTTTTTGCTCATATTTTTTTTGTATAAGTAATCATTTTATTTATGGCTATGAAGTATTTAAGTAAATCCAAAATTCAAAATAAAACTGTCCTGCTAAGGGTAGACGTTAATGTGCCGATTAAAAACGGTAAGGTGGCTGACGAATTTAGGATTGATGAAATTATTCCTACTATTCAGCATTTATTAAAAGACGGCAACAAGGTAATAATTTGCGGGCATTTAGGCAGGCCAAAAGGTAAAGACGAAACTTTAAGCTTAAAACCCGCGGCCGAGCTTTTGGCAAATTTATTAAAATTTAAATTTGTAGAAACTGACCATAAAATTCCGGATTATGGCATTCCGCATTTAATTTTTTTCACCGGCAATATCGCAGAAGAAAAATCTCAAAAACAAATTCAAAATATTCCGGCAAAGGACGTGGTAGTGTTGGAAAATTTGCGTTTTAATGAAGGTGAAGAAAAAAATGATCCGGTTTTTGCAAAAAAATTGGCGAGTCTCGCCGACGTTTATGTCAATGATGCCTTTGGAGTGGACCACAGGAACGCCGCTTCGGTTTCGGCCATTACCAAAAATTTACCCAGTTACTGTGGTTTGTTGGTTGAAAGAGAAATTAACGGACTTGATAAGGTCTTAAAAAAATCTGTGTACCCTTTTGTGTTAATGATGGGCGGAATTAAGATTTCGGACAAAGTGGAAACCATTAAGCACTTGGGAGAAAAAGCGGATAAAATTTTGCTTGCCGGAGGAATTGCCAACTTATTCTATTTAGCCAAAGGTTTTGAAATCGGACTTTCCAAAGTTGAGGCCAAAGCCGTGGCAACAGCTAGACAGTTAGAACGGAATTTTAAAACAAAAATTATTTTACCCGTAGATGTAGTCGTGGCCAATGAAAATATGGATAAATCATCCATTCGGGTTTGCGTGCCGTATGAGGTGGGGAAAAAAGAAATTATTTTAGACGCCGGTCCAAAAACAATTTTAATTTTTGCCAAAGAATTAAAGGTTGCCAAAACCATTGTCTGGAACGGACCCTTGGGACGGTTTGAACATAAACCCTTTGATATGGCCACCATGTCTTTGGCGCGTGTAATTGGCGGGGTGGCCAGCCGGAAAGCTTTTGCCGTGGTCGGCGGGGGAGAAACCGTAAATGCCGTTAGATTAGCGCATCAGGCAGAACATATTGACCATGTCTCCACCGGCGGGGGAGCCATGCTTGAATACCTAGCCGGCAAAAAACTCCCCGGCATTGAAGCCTTAAAATAAACCAACTACAAATCATAATCTCCCATACTCCAGCGTATGGGAGATATAACATAAAAATTATGGGGGAATATGATGCCGCGAAAAGGCTGTCTAAAAAAGAAATCGATGAGTTATTTATAGATTTTGTCAAAGCTATGGACAGTGTTCGTAATTCGGTAGAAGCCTCCAATTTTATTAAGGATTTGTTAACTGAGCAGGAGTTAATAATTTTGGTCAGACGATTGCAAGTGGTAAGACTATTGGAGCAGAATTATACTTATAAACAGATTCATAAGGTAATGCGAGTTGGTAACTCAACTGTGACAAAAGTTCATGCTTGGATGGATTTATATGGAGAAGGATACAGGACAGTCATCGGCAGGACAAAAAACCAGTCAGAAACCAAAGAGGTCAACACAAACTCACTATCATGGGCAAAGCATAAAAGAAAATACCCGATGCATTATTGGCCCGAGTTACTGTTAAAAGAAATTATTAAGTCCGCAAATCAGAAAGAAAAGAGAAAGCTGCTTGCGGCCGTGGAAAGTATGAAAGAAAAAACAAAATTGAATAAAGAGATTGTAAAATTATTGCAACCGATACGACCGCACTCTATCTCCCATACTCCAGCGTATGGGAGATAGATAAAATTGTTAAATCTATTTTAGTCACTAAAGGCCATCCTTTAATTTTAAACAGCCTACTAATTTTAAACAGTCTACTTTCAATTTTAAATGATACGGGGATAAAAGCCTTAAAATAACCTCGGAAGACCACTATCAAATTTTCTTATATAATAGTGGTGAGAAAGATCAAAATAAAAAATGCTCCTTTATCGATTTTATCAAAAACTTAGAGTTATAAAGCGGTTTAATCAGATTCTCCTGATTTTTTTCAAGGCAGGATTTTCGGTATTTTTAGCGCAAGAGGGTTTGAAAAAACACGTTCCTATTTCACATCAGCTTGATACTAAATTAGTTCAGATTCAAGAAGAAATTTTGGCTATAAAATTCAGGGAAACATTGGAACGCCTGGGGCCGATATTTGTAAAATTCGGCCAAGTTTTGAGCACTAGTATCTCATTTTTTTAATTTTGATGGTTGAGGCAATATCTGGTATACTGTTGGCATATGAACAAATACCAACAAAAACATAAAATTAAGCTCAGTAAAAAAGAAAAACAGCAATTAATTAAACT
>JBBRWU010000075.1:0-5104 GCA_038249015.1 Candidatus Doudnaibacteriota bacterium
TCAGTTAGATCTGTATCGTACTGGCGCTGATTATCTAATTGCTTAAGTGTTTGTTTTTTATGTTGCTGCATTAGGGTACAAATTCTTAATTTTTGCTTATACCCTTATTTTACAACATATTGAGGTTTTCAAACAGGCTCTGAGATGTTTAAGCTAGCCATTCAGAACCATGTTTTCCATATGATCCGGGTTCCCCAAAAAGTATTCCAAAATAGGATTCCTAAAAATGAATATAAAGTGAATTTCTTAAAGGGAAGTTGTGAAATGCCAGCGGCGGTTGCGGTAACAGATGCCGGATTGGGTTCCCAGTAGCTTAAAAAAATAGCATTAAACTGTTGCTTTTGAAGTTTAATCTTAGATGTTTCAAGGGAGTTATTTAGAGCGAATTTCAAAAACAGTTTGTACCAGCCATACTTACCCATTAGGTAATCTATTGTGTAACCTATGAGAAAAGCCAAAGAAACAATACTCACAACGCCAATAACTTTTGGAATATTGTGGCCGGCCGATATAACTCCAAGAAACACCACAAGCCCGCCTGGGTAGTATTGGCCTAAAAGTAAAATGCCTTCTATCATCCCGCTAATAAATACCACGATTATACCATACTTATTAAACCAGCCTTGGGTAATTTGAGCTAAGCGCTCATCTGTTGGTAGCCCGAATGATCGCCAAATAACCCAAACTACTAAATAAGCCGCTAATAAAGAAATCGGGACAATCAAAAGTTTAAGTAAAGATATTATTTTTTCTTTCATATGGTTTTGTGGAAATATTTAAATTCCTTTTGCCCTAAGCACTACCAGTATGGTTTGACTCATAATTACAAGATCTTTTAAAATAATTTTCCAACCCGGGTTGTTTTTACAGTAAATAATATATGCCATATCCACTTCGCTTTGGACCGGCCTTGTTTTTGCATCCTTTACCGCTTGGAATGGCCCCGTGAGTCCGCCTACAAATAAAAACCTTTGGAATCTACCGGCCAAACCATCTTCATAAGTTACCACTTCGTTAGAAGGCCGGGGTCCGACTAAAGTCATGTCGCCAATCAGGACATTAAAAATTTGTGGTAGCTCATCCATATAAATTTGTTTTAGCAACCGGCCGGTTAATGTTAGGTTGTTGTTGTCGCCTTCCAACTCTTTGGTTTGAACAAAACCGTGTTTCTCAAAATATTTTTTACTGACTGTGACTTTAAAAATTCTGAATTTAAAAACTTTAAAAGGTAATCCTTTGGAAATTCTGGTTTCGGTATAAAATAGTGGGCCTCGGCTGGTGGCAGAAAATATTTCCTCAGTAAAAAATATAGCCAAAATAAATACTATCAAGGGCGATAGAATTACCAAAATAAACAAGCATGCCAAAATATCAAAAATTCTTTTGATCATTGGTATCTCAACCGGCAGAAAAGGTAATTTTATTTTGGTAATTTCCGAAATGTAGTCAATCCGGGCAAGGATGGTATCCATATATGGACATTATAACAAAAATAGTTAGAAGATGTGGAAAGTCTACGCGACTCTGTAATTACAGAGTCGCGTAGACTAAGGTTATTTCAAGGTTAAAAAATAGAGTCTTTTTTTCTTTTGGCGATACAATCCATAAAATTACCCAAAAATATTTTAATTTTCCTGTTTTTGATTACGATTTGGGGTTGTTCTCCACAGTTCGGAGTCTATTACCATAATTTTAATTTCATTGGGTTTTATGAGGTCTCCGACTTCGATTATGTTTTCTCTAATTGGAATTATTGTATTTAGTTTGTCCATATCTTCGGGTTGAATGCCGATTTGCGGTAATCTGTCGGCCAATAAATGAGCAAAATCACTTGCTCGTTGTTGTAATTCTCGAGGCCATTGTGTCGGGTAAATAATATTTTCGATAAACTCAAAAATTGCCCATTTTCTGCCTTCCCTGTCAACAACAAAACCCACTGGCTGTTCTATTGGCAAAGGTTCACCAAAACGCTCTTGGTACAAAGAAGTCGCGCGACGATTAATTATTAGTTCGTTTAACACCGAAGACCACTGAATTTCTTTTTGGGTTTGAACAACATCTTCAGCGCTACGAGCGATGATCAGTTGCTCTTTTGCGGCTTTTAGTGCGCCTACTTTTTTATTTTCAATAAATCTTTCTTTTACAAAAAATTTATACTTTTTGCCATTTACAACAGCCTCCATTACAAATTTGTCCCTGTGTCCAAAAGTATTTTGGATTTCCGGATTACGAAAACTATCCAAATGATCCGCAAAATAATCCGCTAACTCATGTGGGTAATCATTTAAGACTCCGATGCTTACATTATTTTTTTGAATAATGTGGAAAGTTGGATTAGAAAGTTCTACGTTGGGTAGTTATGCGACGTCCTTATTTTTCATATTTTAATGTGTTAAATAATGTTTTTTAATTTTTTTCGGTAGGCGTTCAATGGCATAACGCAAAGTGGTGCGGGGCATTTTTTGGATATTGGCGTTTAAAAAATCCATCAGGATTTTTTCGCTACAACGTTTCCCTACTTCGCGTAGCATCCAACCGACAGCTTTATGAATAAGGTCGTGTTTATCAGCCAGCAATATTTCGGCGATGGTAATTGTGTCTTTAGTTTGCCTCCTTTTTATAAACGCAAAAGTTGCTAATATGGCAATTCGTCGTTCCCATAGGCTTGGAGATTTTGCCAGCCTGTAAAGAATAGCACGGTTTTCATTTACCAAATATTCTCCGACAATGTTGGGCGCGGACAAATCCACCAAATCCCAGTTGTTAATGTATTTGGTATGAGATAAATAAAATTTAAAGATTGATCTGCCCGTCAAAGGTTGCGCCATCAGGTGCTGGCAGGCGGGAGATTGAAAATATTCTATTTTAGAATTAATCCCCCTCCTAGCCTCCCCCATGAAAGGGGAGGAAATTGCTGATTTCCCTCCCCTTGTGGGAGGGGTTAGGGGAGGGGAACTAAATTTGGCTACCAAAATTAAAAGCGCAATTAGCCGTTCTTCATGGAATTTGGATTTTATCAACTTATCCAAATCTGCCAGAGTAGCATCTGCCCAATATTTTTTTACCAGTTCGCGTTGCTGGGGCACCATCAAGCCCAAAAAAACATCTCCCGCACCATACCCCCCTTCACCGGTTTTAAAAAACCTTTGTAAAATTAGGGCTTTTTTAGGGTCGGCAAGTTTTTTTATTTCGGTTTTTAATGCTTTAAGCATTTGGAGATTGGTAAAGATTAATAGAGTGACCCGATATTTCAACAGCTTTTTTAAAATCTTGAACACTTATTGCAAGTGTTGCAATATTAATGTTCGGATGCACATAAACCATTTCATTTTCTAAAAGGCCGGGGTCAATATAGTATTTGACCAATTTATTTGCGTCGTTAATTAAGCCCAAAGGCGAAACTGATCCGGGCTCCAGCCCTAAAAATTCTTTCATTTTATCTGCGGGAGCAAAACGCAAAGATTTTTCGCCTAAAAAAGTTTTTAAATGTTTTAAATCCGCGCGTTGTCCGTCGGGAATTGTTACTAAATAAAAATTACGTTTTTTATCATCACACAAAAATAAATTTTTGGTTTGCTGGCCGGGTACGTGCCCTGTCTTAACCTTGGCTTCTTCCGCTGAAAATACGGCCTCGTGGTCGTATTTTGTAAAGGCAATATTATTAGCATTTAAAAATTCGTAAATATCAGCCATAAGTTTAAAGTGCTATTGGTGCGGTGACATTTTCATCCGGTGTTTCGGCCGCCAGTTTTTTACGGTTAATTAAAATTAACGCAAAAGCAATCAGGACAATAAGTGCACTTAGTAAAAACGGGTAACTGACATTTTTGGTAAACAGCCAGCCGGCGGCTAGTGGTCCTACAATCATACTTAGTGACATAATAGACATCATCATGCCTAAAACTTCGCCCTGCTTGCCTTCGCTGGCGCCTACCATTTGACTGGTCATAACCACGCGCAGAACTGACTGTCCAATGGTTATTAAAAATACGCCAAAAATAAAGAAGGGTATTTTTTTCAAATCCATAAATAAAAATCCAACTGCAAATACCAACATCATGTAAAGTTCCAGCTGGGGTTCTTTAAATCGTTTAATCCAAAAGCGCCTGATTAAAACCGCTTGGTTAATGGAAAGGATTATTCCCACCCCGGTAAAAAACATACCGGCAATAAATTCCTGGTAATTGAAGACTTTGGCAATATAGAGTGCAAAAACCGCTTGCTGGGTCGCCACAGCCGCGCCAAATAAAAACCAAGACGTAAAACCCGGCAGAAGTTTGGTATTTTTTATCGCGCGCATAATCAGCGCCATGGGGTTAAGTTCAATAGGCCGGCTCTCATCTCGCTTGTGATGGGTTTCCGGTAGCCAATAGTAAGCAAGCACTGCGTTTGTTGTTGCCAGCCCGCCCACAACCCAAAAAGGTAAAGTGTGTGCAATGGAACCTAAAAAGCCGCCAATTAAAGGCCCAATGGTTAAACCAATGCCGAACATTGCGCCAATGAGTCCTAAATTTGTCGATCTTTCTTTGGGGTCTTTGGAAATATCTACCAAGTAACTTTGAGCCGTCGAAATATTACCCGCGGCCGAGCCGTCGATTATTCTTCCCAAAAATAAAATTGGGATACTTTTGGCCGCGGCAAAAAGTAGCCAGCCCAAAGCCGAGCTAATAATACTGGCAATCAAAATCGGCCTTCTGCCCAGCCGGTCAGATAGCGCGCCCAAAAACGGCGCGCTAACAAAAGCAAACAGAGAAAAAACGGAAAATAGCAAAGTGATAATAACATCACTCGCCCCGAAAGATTTTAGGTAAAAAGGCAGTACCGGGATTACAATGCCCAAGCCTAAAATATCTACAAATACCGTAAACAAAATTATGGATTTGGGACTTTTTAAACCTTTAAAAATATTCATACAAATAAATATAGCAAGCATTGCTAAAATGCGCCAGTCAGTTTTAATAAACCCGAATTCAAGGTACACTGCACCACTTTTAAGGTAAAATGATGACTACCAAGGAGACTAAATGGAAAATGCAGATATTAACCTCAGTGCAAAGAGAATGGATTAAATTCTTTAACAATAAAGGGCAGGGACCCAGGGAAA
>JBBRWU010000076.1:0-5070 GCA_038249015.1 Candidatus Doudnaibacteriota bacterium
AGGAATTAGGGGTTTCGTAATTCAAGGCTTGATGGGTAAATTCCACCTTAAGTGAGAGTCTGCCAAAAAACTGCTGTGAGGATTGAAGTGTTTGCGATTGTGCCTTGGTAGTGCTGACAAGCTCGTCAGACACCAAACCCAAAGCGCCGTGAATGTTTCCGACATCATACTTGACACCCCAGCGGTACTTCCACCAATCGCCATGTACGCTGTTGAAACTTTCACAGAATAAACAATCCTGGTCATTCTTAAGATCCGGACCAATTGGCAACACCGAAACCATGTCAAACATGATCGCCTTTAAAGCGTCCGAATCTTTGGTCAGGTAGGAATCCATCTTGTGATAGACGATGTTCCTGCCTGCGGTCAGGGCGAATTGTGAAGCCAATCCCGTGATTTTTGCATAAAGCGAAGAGTCGCTTGCCAGCATAGTCAGAGTCGCTTCTGAAGGAGCCTTATCCAGAAGGTTAACCTTATCCAACAGTCCGACAACTTCAAGAATGGAATTCATCCACAAACTCCACGCGCATGACGGATAAAAACCCGTTGCCGTATAGCTCATAGAGTTTGGAACGAAATTCCAAATGAAGTCTTGGCAGTAGGTAGTGTAGCGTTGCTGACCCGGAATACCGAGGCTATTTAACCCCTCGCGGGATATAAGCTCACTCCGGTCAGCCACATGGTCAGAGGGCACAGAAATGCCGATGGCCACGAGTTTGGTGGTGTCAGGTAAAAACACTTTGTTTTGTACCTGCCAAACACCTTCGTACTTGATCATCTGGTCGTAAGCAGCTTGTACATAGAGGTTGCCCTCGCTGTGGCCGACAAGCACAACTTGGTTGCCGACTGCCAATTCTGCCTTGACCGTAGTCAGAAGCTTGTTCAAGTTCTTCTGCGCGGCGGTGTAATCCAAAACCTTGGTTGAAAAGTAAGCGCGAAGTTCATTGGCTGATAGCCGAATGTACTTCCACCAGCTAAACAACACTCCCGCCTGAATGCGGCTACCTTCGTTTGGCAAATTGTCAGGAGCGCTGGCATAGGCCGTCGCTTTGTTCAACTCCAGTTCGCCGCTGATTCGAAGTAGATCTTTAAACCAACCCTCCGTATCAACCGACGACACCAGAAACTTTGAACAGCGCCCCACTCCAGTTGTTGTGGGTAGTTTACCAGATTGAGCAGGGGCAATAAGGTAAGCGTTAAACGCATCCTTAAGCTTGCCCATGTTCTGTTCCGGCTCGCCGGCCTTGTTCCATATTCCATTGACGTAGATAAAAGTCGTACTCGGCTGATCCGGGCAGACCTTGATTGCTTGCGATAATCCTGTGGCTGCCAAAAGCATCGACAGCAACGGAATTACTAACTTTCTTTGCATGACTAATACCATCCTTTTCTGTGATCTCGTTCAAGGTAAAAATAAACCTGTTCAGGTTTCTTCTCCCCCAAAGTTAAAAAGTTCAAGGACATTTGCAGTCCTTAAGCTTACTTTGGGAAAGAAGACTTTCCTTTTAGTTTATTCTTAACCGTTTAATCGGGAAGAGATTGCCAGTCGAAAGTACAAGCCTGATCTGTTACTATTGTATCTTTATACAAGATTCCTTCATGGCCTAATCCGACTTCACCAGCCATTATTGATGCCTTACGACGTGCGATGGTATTTTGCGAGATGGTGGAAATATATCCCATTTTATCATTATATTCCTTGATTTTTGTTTGATCTACATTATTAATAGTCAACAAATTGCGTATGCAATTTTCCGCTTGAAAATTTTTCACAAAAACTTTTTGCAATACTTCCTTATTAGACATGTTGACCAATAATTTTTCTTTTGCCATCCATATTTGTCTCATTGCCATCCTCAACCTCTCACTCTCGGGGTAGTTAAAGAAAATTTCCCGTTGAATGTCATCTCTTAACCCATCATTATCGCTATCAGTCCCTTCAAGGGTAATTTTACCGGCTTCCCCGGGATCTGGCGGTAAAGTAAAATACCTTGTTGACACAGCCAACCGCAATGTTGGCCAAGTAAACTGCCTGGGGTATACATCATTTTTATACACTTCCTCATTGGGATAGGCTAGGGTTAACAGTGGCTTTTTTAACCTAATCTGAACGGTTTCAGAGGTTGGATAGTTAATCCTAAATTTACCCTGATATACAGAATTATCAGAGGCATCTTTCCCAATTTTATGTAAGAACCCCAAAAATTGAGCTTGTCCAGTAAAAGTGTTGTACATTTTGCCCGGCCCTACCAACTGGACAAACATAATGGGCATTGAAAACCAGCTCGGCTTTACCACTGCCGTTACCATAACCTCGGTTGGCTGTCCTTTAACAATAACTTCCGGACTTACCGTAGCAGAAATTACTTTGGTGTTTTGGCTTAATACAACCAAAACCAACAAAATAATTATTACCGTAAGGATTATCCATTTAAGATAAGGTTTAACTTTTAACCACATAATTTGCTTGCTTTAATTTTACTCTTCTTAATACTATTATACACCTTTTCTAACATACTAAACACAATTGCTCTTTGTAGTATCATATTTTGCCTCCTTGGCATTGTCAAAGAGCAAAAAAACAGCTCTTTTTTCACCAGTTTATTTTTGGTTTATTGAGCTATTATTTCTACTGCCAGTATATGCTTTTGACTTATAGTGTCAAGGGGGAGTATTTTACCATTCAACAATCACTGGTGTCTCGTTAATTTTTAAAAAATCTTTAAATTGCTTTTAATGTAGCCGTAATCTGGCAAAAACATATTTTTCGATTTCAATTTAGTTTGCATGGGTTTATGCGATAATTGGTAAATAACCATTAGTCGCTACCCATTAAATGGGACAATGGATGGACAATGGGGACATGACCCATTGTTTTATGTTTGGTTTTCATGATTTGACTTTTAGTTTAATGGATCATGTCCCCATTGTTTCCCCTTAAGATTTTTTTTTCTGCATTACTCATATTATTTTTTAATTATACTCAATTGATAAACTAAATAGAGTATGGGAATGGGGACATGACCCATTATTTATTATTTCGAACTTGTCAAAATTTCCAATACTTGTTTTTCGGTAGATTCAAAGAAAATACCTTCTGTAACACCTTCCATGTATAGTGATACCAGCTCTGCCGACTCAACAATATCATTCAGCCATGTTATGTAATCTTTACTGTCTCTCATAAATTTGAATCTGCTCATTTAAAATTCTGTCCTTCAGCATCGGCTTTATTGAACGGTAAGTTCCAATATCAACTTTTTTCCCCAAAGCGGCCTGCAAGCTGTCCCGCAGCCCTACCAAATCAAACAAACTCGTGCCACGCGGGACATCAACCAAAATATCCACGTCGCTATTTTCATCCACTTCGCCCCTAGCCACACTGCCGAAAATGGACGACCTTAAAACGCCGTGCTTCTTAAGAATCGGCAGAATTTTTTCCTGAATTATCTTAATATCTTGTCCCATAAATAAATTATACCACCACTTTTGCTATTTTCCAATCAACTAAAAACCAATTTTCTATTGTATTTAAGCAGGTTATTTACTAACCAACGTAAAACTACTGCTAATTACTCCGCTATCACCCACTCTGATTAATTTACGTGCTAATAGTTTGGATGGCTGTCCGTCTACAAGTTCACTCACCAGCATATAACATTTACCGGCTTTGGCCCGAAGCAAAAATTTACCATCCTCGCGCACATGGGTATTGTCTAAACGAATTTCCGGAAAAACTTCATTACGTAGTTCCAACAAAATTTTTTCAAGGATTACATCCGGCGTTTTAATTTGTAACCTGCCCCAAAGTCGCGGCTCGGGCAAAATGGCGGCCAAAATTGCCAATCCGGCGTAAAGTGCCATAAAGTAATAAATTAAAACAGGAATTTTAGGATAAGTTTTATAAAAAGAAAATAAAATTAACAAAAACCCAAACCAAAAGAAAATCGCAACCAATTTTTTAGTAAGCAACTTTAAATACGGAAAGGTATTAACCGTTTTCTTTTTTTCCTGCTGGTTCCAATCGGTGGCGGCCGGATCCATAGGGATATTCGGAGCCAACACTTCGCTGTCTCCTAAAAGTGAAAAAAACTCCCCGTGATATAAATTTTCAAAAATTCCGTCTGTGTCTCCGGCAACTCGCATCGATGGAAATAAATAATTACTTTTCCGGGCAAAAATTTTGAATTTTCCCGGCCGAGCCAAAAAACCGTAATGCCCTTCCATATCGGTAACTCTGGTTTCCACTTCGCTCCCGTCTATATACATAAGCTTAACTATTACCGGGTCTAAGGGTTGCTTGGAAACACTGTCGTAGACTATTCCCCAAAACTGCTTGCTCTGTCTAAGACTAAAAAATACCAAAATTTTGTCCAAAAAACGGCCCAAGTTTAAAACAAACTCCGTTAGCAGTTGTTTTTTTATTTGATATTTTTCCTGCATTTGATTATTTTCAACCATTGTTTATTTTATACTCTTAGCAACTCTTAAAACATTGTCCAAAAGGTAGGCTACGGTAACAGGGCCCACTCCGCCGGGCACCGGAGAAACTAACAAGGCAACACTACTTACCGACTCAAAGTCGACGTCCCCCACCATTGTCCCCAAGTCCCCTTCGGAAGTGCCCGCATCTATAACCATACTGCCCTGTTTTATTTTTCCACCGGTAATTAATTTTGGTTTGCCGACGGCGGAGACAATTACATCTGCCTCAGCAAGTAATTGGTCCATATTTTCCGTAGTACTACGCGCGATGCTATATGGCCAACCATTTTGTTCAAATAAATAACTTACCGGCCGGCCAACCAGTTGACCAAAGCCCATAATTAAACTTTTTTTAACTTTCAAATCTATACCACTTTTATTTAAAATTTTCATTATTGCCCTAGCCGTGGGGAATTCCACATAAGCCTTCCCTGAATAAAACAGCCGGGTATTTATTTCGCCGGTGCAATCCACGTCGATTTTTGGGTCAATGGCATTTAGCGCTTCGGCCTTATTTACATGCTCCGGCAAAGGTAGTTGAATAATTAAGCCACAAAGATGTGGAGTTAAATTGATTTTTTTTAT
>JBBRWU010000077.1:0-5020 GCA_038249015.1 Candidatus Doudnaibacteriota bacterium
AAGTAAAATACCAAACTGGGTACCCCAGTCGCCAATATGCGTATCCGAAACTGCCTTGTATCCTTGGCTACGAAAAACGCGCAACAAACAATCCCCAATCACTGCACTGCGCAAATGACCTACGTGCGGGGGTTTAGCCACGTTATTTTGAAAATATTCCACTACCACGGTCTTGCCACCGCCGATTACGGAACAGCCGTACAAGTCGGTTTGGTCTAAAATTCTAATTAAATTTGCTATTAAAAATTGCGGGGTTAAAGTAAAATTTATAAACCCGGCCGCTTCCTGCATGGTTACCAAATCTTGGCTTAAGGCATTTTCCTGAATTTTCTCTATTATTTTGTTGGCCACTTCTTTCGGGTTTTGCTTTAATTTTTTAGCTAAAATTAAAGCTGTATTGGTAGAATAATCCCCAAAGCTTAAATACGGAATTTTAATGTCCACACTATCTAAAGAAGAAGTTAACTTTAAGTCCGAAAGAGCTGAGGCTAATAGATGGCTTATCCAATTTTTTCCTGTTTCATTCTGCATAAAAGTTTGATAATTACCTTATTACTATACCATAAATCATCTATGTTTCACAAATTATGCTTACAATGGTTGAAGTATTAAAAAAATGTTAAAATAAGTCTATGAAATCATCACAATCGTCTTTTGGCGGAAAAATTTTCGCTGACAATAAACGCGCCCGGTTTGATTACGAAATTAAGAGTACCTTAATGGCGGGTATAGTTTTGTCCGGAGCGGAAGTTAAATCAGTTAAGGCCGGTAATATTTCTTTAACCGCGGCTTATGTGAGTATTTCTGTAAGCGGCGCCGGCCTGGTTAACTGTCATATTGGGCCCTATAAATACGCGCGACACGAGAAATATAACCCCACGCAAACCCGACAGTTACTTTTAAAAAAAGAAGAGATCGCCCAGCTATTAGGCAAAGAAAAAGGCCTGACCATAATTCCGTTGGAAATATTTTTGGGCAATCGCGGACTGGTAAAAGTTAAAGTAGGCTTGGGCAAAGCGCGCAAAAAAACTGACAAACGGGAATACCTAAAGAAAAAAGATGCGCAAAAAGAAATGAGAAATTATACTTAAACTGTCTTTACCAAATACCAATCGATACTAATATACTAATTCTTACAATCTAACATTAGTATATTAGTAAAGCCGGATAAATATGTCTACTCAAACAAAAGAAAAAATCTATCTTCTTGTTATTGCCCTGCTTATAGCGCTCTGCGGGCAGTTTTACTATTCCTTTCGCTACCAACCGGTAGAAAATCGGCGGGTAGAAGTTTTTTATAACCAGGATCGGGAATTAAATAAAGAAATTATTTCAATAATTCGGGATGGGGATAAATATGTTTATTTTGCGGTCTATACTTTTACCCGCGCGGACATAAAAGACGCCCTGCTGGCTGCCAAACACCGCGGACTCACGGTTATTGGCTTAACGGATCACGGCCAATACAACAAACTAGAACCACAACAAAAAATTATTGACGAACTAAAAAAAGCCGGCATCCCCGTTTACACCCAAGACCATAGCGGAATTATGCACCTAAAAGTTGTAATAACAGAAAAAGCCTACGCCAGCGGAAGCTACAACTGGACTACATCGGCAACTACTATTAACGACGAGGTTTTAGAAGTCGGCCGTGATGAAGCCCTGCGGGCAAATTTGCAAAAAATTCTGGAAGAGATGTTTATGAAATATGGGAATGGGGACAAGTAACCAGCATATAGTATTTAGCAAATAACATATCATCAAGACAGATGTCGTAATGTTAAATACTAGCATGATAAAAATAAAATGTTGTATGATTCTTTGAATCTATGGTATAATTAAAAGACAAGCAACTAAATGAATCACCTCGCAGCAAGCTGATGAGGTATCAACTGCAAAATACATCACCCCTCCCTACCCTCCCCATCAAGGGGAGGGAATACTGCAACGGAGCCGTAGCAGAGCTGCGGGATATTAAACCCTAAAAAAGAATAATAAAATTTATGGAAACAAACCAAAATCAAGTAGCAAGCCCAAACCCTCAACCAAATGATTTTTTGAAGCAGATGGAGCAATTCTTTAAAACCTATTTATATGACAAGGCGCCGTTTCATTTTCCTCCAAATGTAAAAGAATTTTTGGTAAAATTCGGTCCGTGGGTATTGTTAATTGTTATTTTACTTTCCATTCCGGTCTTGCTCTTAGCCTTGGGAATCGGCGCTTTTACAATGCCATTTGCGGTAATTACAGGAGCAGGACGAGGTATGTTCTTTTTTATCAACATCGCTATTACAATTACTTCGTTAATATTAGAGGGCTTGGCTTTACCTGGATTATTTGCAAGAAAAATTCAAGGTTGGCGTTTTGCTTACTACGCTTCCCTGCTATCCACCTTAGGCCAACTGCTGAGCGGCGAAATTATTGGTGCGATTATCGGCCTAATTATCTCCATGTACGTACTGTTCCAAATAAAAGAATACTATAAATAATTCTACTAACTTCAACTTCAATGAACGAATTTGCCAAAATGGACATCTTTTTTGTAATTACCAGCCTAGCGGTGGTTCTCTTAGGCATTCTTCTGGCCGTGCTGGCAGTTTACTTAATTAAAATTTCCCGCGATGTAAAATATATTACTCAGCGCGCCAAAAGTGAAGCAGACCTTATTTCTCAAGACTTGTCAGACTTGCGCCAAAACGTTAAAGACAAGGGTGCTAAATTAAAATTTTTCGCCAATTTTTTTAATAATTTAAGCAAGAAAAAAAAATAAACTAAACTTAAAGAAAGGATTCTATGAAAAAATCTACCAAACAAATTGCCGAGGGCTTAGGCCTAGCAGCCTTAGCCGCCGGAGCAGCCGCCACTTATTTTTTTGCCGGAACTCATGGCGAAAAAAACCGCAAGCAACTTAGTGCTTGGGGTAAAAAAGCCAAGGAAGAATTAGTCAAAAAAATTAAGGTAATGGAAAAAGTCAGTAAAACAAATTATGAAATTGCAACTAAAGAAATTTTGGCCAAATACAAACAAATAAAAAATATTGACCCAAAGGAAGTGGAAGCTTTGGGTAAAGAATTAAAAGCCCATTGGCAAAAAATTTCCGGTGACTTGGCCAAAGTAGGCAGTAAAAAACCCGTTGGCTCGGCTTCAAAAAAACCTGCAAAAAAAAGTACTGAGACAAAAAAATAATTTTTAAATTTTTCTTTCAGCGTGCAACTAAAAGCAACAACCACTCTATATTTTATTCGCCACGGCGAAACTATTAAAAATAAACAGCACATTCGCCAAGGTGTCCATATAGACGATTATTTGGACTCCCAGGGCGTAATTCAAGCACAAACCCTGGCCAAGCTGGCCATGCACTTGAATTTGGATGTCTTATATACTTCACACTTACGCCGGGCGGAAGAAACGGCAGTGTATATAAACAATTTTTTACCGGAAAAAATTAAAATTATTCACGATTACCGACTCACGGAACGGGACTTTGGCAGTTTAACCGGCAAACCCATGGACGAGTGGGACAAACTTTTACCAAACCATAGGGAATTAGAAGCTTTGCAGGAATTTGATTACCGGCCGTTTGGCGGAGAAAGCGTGGATAATGTTCGCCAACGTTCGGTCAGTGCCGTTTTGGACATTATAGATAATAATACTAACAGCAATGTGGGCATTGTGACTCACAACGGGGTTATCCGCTTATTGTTATTTCATTTCCCATCTATTACCAGAATTTACCGCGGTAAAGACAACTCGGACAAAGACATTACCAACGCGGACATTTACGAATGGGAAATTACCGACGGCCGAATCGCCAATTTAAAATGCTTGTTAAAATAATATTTTTCTAAAAAATAACGCGGAAACTGTTCCGCATTATTTTTTAATTCTCTAAATTTAAAATTTTCCCTGACATAAATTACGCGGCCGCGTAATTTATGTCAGGGACTTGGATTTAGCAGGTAGAAGGTAAAAAATTTAAACAGCACGATTTTAACGGCCGTTAAAATCGTGCTGTTTAAATCTGAATGAAATTTTATTGTAGTTTTATCCTTTGTCTAATTTTATATATAATTCTCACTAGTGTTGCGTTAATTTTTAACAAATTACCATAGTCCTTTTAAATAAAAGGCAATCTGCGAGTTACCCACTTTTCGATTTGAATTTTGAGCATGGGATAATTAAGGCCTTACCCTTAAATTATCTTTATTCACCAAGGAAAATATGTATTTTCTCAGATTATGGATGCCGCGCCGAGTTTCCAGTTCAATCGATGCGTGGCCAAATACGGCGGTGAGCGTTGGGTCAAAAACTTTTCCTGCTGGCAGTAATTTCTGACTATGACCTTTGGCCAGCTGTCGATGCGGAAAAGTCTACGCGATATCGTGATTTGTTTAAATGCCGTCAGCCATAAACTTTACCATTTAGATTTTAAGTCGGGCCTTACGCTTATCACTCTTTCAAGAGCCAACGAAAAGCGCGACTGGCGGATTTACCGGGACTACGCGGAACTGCTGATTACGGAAACTAGAAAACTTTACGTTAATGATCAAATTTTTAATCTGGAACTGGAAAGAACAGTCTATATTATTGACTCCACAACTATTGAACTCTGCCTGAATTTGTTCCCCTGGGCGAGACTGAAGAAAGTGCGGGCGGCGGTTAATCTAAACATGGCTTTAGAGTTAAAAGACAATATCCCGGCTTTTTTCCATATTTCCGAGGGGAAAAGCCATGATATTAACTTTTTAGACATACTAGGATTTGGAATTGGGGCATACTATGCTTAGGGACAGAGGTTACACTGACTTTGAACGGCTATACAAAATTCACCAAGCAGGAGAGTTCTTTGTCACCAGAGCAAAAGACAATTTTTCTTTTAAGAGCCTGTTTGAAAACCTCAATATGTTGTAAAATAAGGGTATAAGCAAAAATTAAGAATTTGTACCCTAATGCAACAACATAAAAAACAAACACTTAAGCAATTAGATAATCAGCGCCAGTACGATACAGATCTAAC
>JBBRWU010000078.1:0-4991 GCA_038249015.1 Candidatus Doudnaibacteriota bacterium
CATCCCTGTCAAAATCATCCGCATAAATTATAAATAAATTTGGCTGACCGGAAATTGTTTGTTTACGGTGTATTGACACTTCTTGACCCAGCATCTCATCAGTTAAAACTCCGTTGGGAACTTCCTCGTAGTTAAACACTGCCGCATGCCTACCGGTATATTTTTTAATACTTGCGGCAAAATTATTCAATGCCCTTTGGTCAATATCCAAGCCCTTGGCTAAGACTACTTCAACAACTACCGAAGAATTCCCTTTTAAATACCAGCCCCGGGCATCACCGTAACTGTGCATCCCGAGCAAACTCCGCGCCCACTGAGAAGCGCCCAATTTGTATCGGTAAGTTTGGTTAAAACTGCTACTTGGACTTCCCATAATTTGAACTTTAAGATAAATAAATACCCCGAAGATAAAAATTATTACCAAAAGCAGGAAGGTTTTCCAAGACATATATTTTATTAACCAAAATTGACAGTCTTTGGATAAAACTTTTACCCAAAATTTTTCCAACTTTATTAATTTTGTTTTAGCCTAATATAATTTAGTGCCTACTGTTTAGGGACTTCTTTGAATTCCGCGTCCACGGATCCGCTATCTTTTTTATTATCTGATGATGCTTGTTCCGCCCCTGCCTGTCCGTCCGACTTCTGATTTTCCGGTTTGTCTGATTTTTCGGTTTCATACATCGCGGCACCGACTTTTTGCACCGCTTCAGAAAGTTCATCCACAGCTTTTTTTAAAGCCTCAGCATCGTCTTTGTCTTTTATTTCTTTCAAGGCTTTAATTTTTTCTTCTACTGCGATTTTATCTTCCGCTTTGGCTTTGTCGCCGGCGTCTTTTAAAGTTTTTTCGGAAACGGTAATTAAAGTATCGGCCTGATTTCTTATATCCACAGTTTCTTTGCGCTTACGATCTTCCCCGGCGTGAGTTTCGGCTTCTTTTTTCATGCGTTCAATTTCATCCTTGTTTAAATTAGAAGAACCTTGAATGGTAATCTTATTCTCTTTGCCCGTGGCTTTGTCTTTGGCATGGACGCTTAAAATTCCGTTGGCATCGATGTCAAAAGTTACTTCCACCTGGGGCACACCTCTGGGCGCCGGCGGGATGCCGTCTAAAATAAAGTTGCCCAAAGTTTTGTTGTCTTTTGCAAACTCGCGTTCACCTTGCAGAACATGAATTTCCACGGAAGTCTGATTATCGGCCGCGGTGGAGAAAGTCTGGCCTTTGGAATGTGGTATGGTGGTGTTACGGTCAATTAACGGAGTGCGAACACCGCCTAAGGTTTCCAAACCTAAAGTCAGCGGGGTAACATCAAGAAGTAGTATTTCTTTGCTCTGCACATCACCACCTAATATGCCGGCTTGAATAGCCGCGCCCTTGGCCACGGCTTCCATTGGGTCAATTCCGCCTTCGGATTGCTTGCCAATATAGTCTTCCACAAATTTCTTAACTGAGGGCATTCTGGTCGGCCCGCCAATTAAAATAATTTTGTCAATATTTTGCGGAGAAAGCTTGGCATCGGTAATCGCCTGCTCCACCGGATGGCGCATTTTATCCACCAAAGGTTTTATGAGTTCTTCCATTTTGCTACGAGTAATTTTGATTTGAAAATGCTTGGGCCCGTTGGCATCGGCAGTCATAAACGGCAAATTAATGTCCGTTTCCATAGTGGTAGATAGTTCAATCTTGGCTTTTTCCGCAGCTTCTCTAATGCGATTCATAGCCATTTTGTCTGAAGTAATATCTACACCGCTTTCATTTTTAAATGCAGCGACTAAATAATCAATCAACGCCTTGTCCATATCTTTACCGCCTAAGGCCGTATCACCGGAAGTACTAAGCACTTCAAAAGTAGCCTGACCTTCACTTTCGGAAAAATCCATTATGGTAACATCCAAAGTTCCGCCGCCCAAGTCAAAGACTAAAATTTTCTGGTCTTTGGATGAGGTTTTATCCAAGCCATAGGCAAAAGCCGCGGCTGTAGGTTCGTTTATTACACGCACCACTTCAAGGCCGGCAATTTCTCCGGCATTTTTGGTTGCTTGTCTTTGACTGTCGTCAAAATATGCCGGCACAGTAATTACCGCTTTGGCCACGGGTTGGCCCAAAAATGTTTCAGCGTCTTTTTTTATTTTTTGTAAAATAAACGCGGAAATTTGCTCCGGGGTGTAATCTTTATTATTGACGTGGAAATTAAATTTTTGCCCCATCTTACGCTTGGCTTCAAAAACCGTACCTTCCGGATTGGTTACCGCCTGCCTTCTGGCCGGCTCACCCACAAGTAACTGGCCTTCTTTGGTGAAAGCTACATACGAAGGAAAAGCTTTCCCGCCAAGGCTCGCACCTTCGGCTGCCGGAATAATTACCGCTTTGCCAGCTTCCATTACACTGGCCGCACTATTAGAAGTTCCTAAATCTATTCCAATAATTTTTGACATACGAATTCTCCTCTGTGGTTCTACGGATGAATACGAATCTAGAAACACCTACAGATCCTATCTACCGAGATCCTCTTAAATTAATCTAAATTTAAATTTAAAAACTATCTTTAAATATCAATCAGATGCAAATATGGTAAATTCATACTTTTTACCGAATCTATTGATTCTGTGGTTGAATCAACCTCCGCATAAACCCAGCCACTTTGCTCATCTATTTTAAAATTAATACCCCAATCTTTCAAAAAACCCGCTTTTATTTTTGCTAAAATCGGATGAGTATCATACCTTGCATCAAATCTCAAATGATTGGCATTTCTTGTTATTACAAACTGATTTGCTCCCTTTTTCATGTGCTCATAAACATTCAATATTAAGCCCGCTTCTGCGCTCGGCATAAATTTTTCTTTATGTTCATCCATTTTTCTTAATACTTAATTCATAATACCAATCTACAGCTCCTCAATATCCAATTTTTTAAACTGACCCAGGGTCAGGCCGGCAATTTTTTTGCTGGCAAAGAGTTTTTTAGAAATTGGGAACTGGTCATGAAATTCGTCTTTTAAATACACGAACACGTTTCCTTCGCTATTATCTACGGCGCGCTTCATATGTAAAATAATCTTGTTCTTATTTAGCGCTTTGCCCGTAATGACACAATCGTTGTCATCTAAAGTTTTAATGCTCTTCGCTTTGTCGTCCATTTCCATAATTCCGCCAACTTCAAACATTTCTTTGATAGTCATAAATTCCTTTCTACTAACTATTAAATCTTTATTTCTGCTTGCTTATTACCACCTGGCTTGGCCGAATGACTTTACCATTTAACTCAAACCCGGATTGGAGCTCGCTAATAATTATGCCTTCGGCTTCTTCGGATTCCTCTTCTCGAAGGGCTTCGTGAAGGTGCGGGTCAAACTTTTTTCCCACCGCTTCTATTTTTTTCACCCCCAACTCTTCCAACAATTTATCCAGTTGCATTAATATACCGTTAACCCCTGTTTGCCAGTTATCAAACTTTTTGAAAAATTCTTGATTCTTAATTCTTGCTTCTTGATTCTCCTCGTTCGGCATATGCCTCAGTGCTTGTTCTAAAGTATCTAAGGTGGGGAGAAGCTTTACCACTGTTACTTCCCGGGCAAATTCTACCAGCTCTTTATTTTCCGCCTCCTTACGCCGTTTATAGTTTTCAAAATCTGCCAAAGCCCGCTTCCAATTAGTAGTCACGGCATCTAAATCCTGTTGTAACTGTTCCAAATTGTTTTCTGGTTGTTGAGTTTCGTCTGACATAAATTTTCTTTGCTAAAGACTAATGAATACTGCTTAAAATTGGTATATTAGTACAGATTAGTAATTAGTAAAAACAGTTAATTATTTAATCATGACCAATAAAATCACTCCTGCTCCCCCGCCAAGTAGCTTGGCAACGTATTCCATTAAGCTCATATTTTTTTCGTACTTCATAGATTTCGGCCCCACTAAACCGATAATGCCTTTTTTCCCGGAAGGCAATTGCATGCCGGAAACTATCATGGAGTAGTCACTGTTAGTGGAAAGTTCAATCTCTCTGCCTATCATAGCTTTGGGACCTTTGTCAGAATAATCCTTCATCATTTTTTCAGCATGATCATCCAAATTGTCAAAAAACTTGGCAATTTCTTTAGCGTCTTCAGCCGGAAGGGCAGGATTATTTAAAATATTAGAGAGGCCCATTGTGGATATTTCATTTTCAAACAACGCAAAGCTGGCGGACTGGCTATGGTCGGAAAGTAATTTGGTTAAGCGCCTGCCCATTTCCATATGGGCCAATTGCAACTTTACCAACTCGCGCTTTAAGGAATCCTGCTCTTTTAAAGTTAGCTTAACCCGGTCCATTAATTCATTTACAAAAAACCGAAAACCTTTATCGGTCGGTACGCGACCCGCGGAAGTGTGCGGCTGTTTTATAAACCCAGACTTTTCCAGCTCCTGCATTTCATTACGAATGGTCGGTGCGGAAACGTTAAAATTATACTTTTCAGTTAAATCAGCACTGGCCACAGGTTGGCCATTGTCGCAATTTTCTTTAACAATTGCCGCTAATATTTTTGCCTGCCGTGGAGTAATTTCGCTAGTCATAATCTAAATAAAAAAGAGTACTAAATGCATTTTAGCATTTAGCACTCTAAGGTGTCAAGTGATAATTCAGTTGCAAAAACTTGTAAAAGCTTTGCAAAAATAAGGTTTTTTGTTTTTTGTCTCGCCCTTCGAAGCCTCATTGTCCGCCGGCTTGTCCGACGTAGCCTTGCTCGCCCGCCGAAGCTTTAGCGAAGGAGGGGAGAAGTTGGAAGCTTTACGCGAAGGCTGGGTGGCGAAGGAGGGCCAAGTGATAACCATCTACTAATTTATAGATTCTTGTTATACTCAATTACTAAATTAAGTGAGACACCACCAGCGAAGCTGGTGGCTTAATGGGCGTGAGCTGCCCCAAGGGCAGCCTTCCCCATCACCCGAGCTTAATTGTTAAAAATTACCTTGATTTTTATCCGCATCTTCCTGTTCCCTGATGTAAGTTC
>JBBRWU010000079.1:0-4962 GCA_038249015.1 Candidatus Doudnaibacteriota bacterium
GGATATTTAACTCCCAACAAAGCTCTGGAGACAGAACTTAAACAACTAACTGGTGCACTAAATTCCTGAATTCAAGAAAGGTTTCTTGCAGTAGAGTTGACGAGGTATCGACTTCCAGGAGGCAACTATCATTTCGGAGCAGAGCCTGCCTGCCGGTAGGCAGGCTCTGAGGTATTCAAACCTGTATTTCCGCCAGAGGCGGATCCCGATAAATCGGGAATCTCAACAACCACGGTTCGCTCGAGCCTAAAGGATCAGCCCGCTCTACGTCGCTAATAAAAAGATTTTGGACAAGTTTAATCCGCGTTGATTGCCCCATCCTGACCGTTTCTGATTTAGGACAGTAATGCCTTATGGCCTTGAATAGAGGAATCCTTACTTTTTTCTTTATACGTATTTATTAGTTCTGTCTGGTTTATTTCTTCTTCCGGGCCCTGCTCAAAACCTCCGGCCTGAATTTGCCACAGGCGTTGGTAGGTTCCCTTTTCGGCTTTTAACAACTCTTCGTGTTTTCCTTGTTCGGTAATTTTTCCGTTTTCCAGCACAATTATTCTGTCCATTTGCATAATGGTGGACAGGCGGTGAGCAATAACAATAACCGTTTTATTTTTCATTAATTTTTTCAAAGCATCCTGAATGTAGAGTTCGCTTTCGCTGTCCAAAGAAGAAGTTGCCTCATCCAAAATTAAAATAGGCACGTCTTTTAAAATGGCGCGCGCAATAGCCACGCGCTGGCGTTCCCCGCCAGAAAGTTTAATTCCCCTTTCGCCCACCAAAGTATTATATTTTTCCGGAAAACTTTCAATAAATTCATGCGCATGGGCACTTTTGGCAGCTTCAATAACTTCTTCATGGGTTGCTTCAGCGCGCGCATAGCGAATGTTATCCATTAAGCTTCTGTGGAATAAAATCGGGTCCTGAGGAACCAAGGCAATGGCGTTCCTGAGTGAGTCTTGGGTAACTTTGGCTATTTCTTGTCCGTCAATTTTAATTGCCCCGGCGTTAATATCTAAAAACCGCAGTAATAATTTTACAATAGTAGACTTACCTCCGCCGGAAGGGCCAATGAGCGCCACTTTTTCTTTAGGGTTGATTGTCAGGTTGAAACTTTTTAGTACGTCAATTTCTTTATAATAGGCAAAGGTGGTATTTTTAAACTCAATTTTGCCGTTGGAAACTAGTAAAAGTTTGCAATTCTTATCGTCTTTGATTTCAAGGGGGGTATTTAAAATTTCCGTCATCTCGTTGGCGTCGGCAATAGCCTCGTAGCTGGCACGGATGTTTTTTCCAATGCTCCAGAATCGGTCAAAAATCCTGAAATAGTAACCCTGAATTAAAGCAATAGTGCCTACGGTTATTTGTCCATTTTGCCAAAATTTAACGCACAAATACAAAACAAAAAATTCCAGAAAGACCATGGTTATGGACTGTACCACTTCGCTAATAGTGCCCAGGTTCCAGCTTCTCCTTCTTATAATAAATTGATTATTGGTGATTTGTGCGAATTTGCTGTTTTCAAAATTGTAATTGGAAAAAATTTTTACGTTTGTATTATTGCTGATGGTGTCCGCCATTCTCGCAGTAACCGTGCTATCCGCAGCGGCCCTCTTGATGTCTGTCGGCAATTTGTATAGCGAAAAAAAGTAACTAAAAATTAAATATAAAATTGCCCAAATCATAGTTATGGCGCCAATCGTGCGGTTTTCATAAAAGAGCACAACTAAAACTACCAGTAAATCCAAAAAAGTTCGTCCTAAATCAAAGGTCAACTGGTCGGCAACGGTTTCGAAGGAGCGTTCATAGCGTTTGACTTTTGTTACCAAACTGCCGACAAAATTGTTGGAAAAAAAGTTGTATGAATGTTTCTGGAGGTATTGAAAGCAGGTATTGTTTAAATCAGCCATGACTTTTGGCTGGAAGTCATTGTTCACAAAATTAAATACTCTGGCCACAAATAAGCGCGCAAACGCAACCATTAATATTATTTTAACAATAGAGATCAGCGGCGAAATATTTTGTGGGCTTCCATTTATTGCCGCATCAATTAACCACTTATATAAAACGGGAGCAGTATTAGACAAAATGATGTGGATTAAAACTCCGAAAGACACAACAAAAACCTGCCATTTATAGCGCCAGGCATGTTGCCAAAAAATTTTTAGGGTTTGGCCGGTTAAATTTTGCTTTTTTACAGGCATAAAAAGACCTTATTTAAAGGTGTTTTCATTATAATTGATATTTGATAACTTGAACAGCTGTGATATAATTTTTTATATGGGAAAAATATATAGACAAAATGTAGAGCAGGGGTTTTCGGGTAATCTGATCACTGAGCCTGAGCATCCAACGCACGAAGGCTTGCCCGCTACAGGGCAGGAGTTTATGGTTGATTACATTGATGTTTTAGCAAAAAGAAATGTTAAAGGATTGAAAGTAAAAAGAGTTACCCATTCTTTTGTCACTAAAATCCACAAAAAAGAGACATCTGGTTCAAATCAGGAAATTAGAAATGATCAAGCCACGGAGGCATACGGCAAATTTATGGCTTTGAAAGCAATAAATAAAAAATTGCCAAAGGGCGATGATGGCTTTAATTTGCCAAACACAGTCAGGATGGTTGCTGATAAATGTGAAAAAAGTTTATTGGTGAGTGATTTAACAAGTGGAGGGAAATTTAAACTTTATGACCTCAAATATTATTTTGAGTTTAAAGACCAACTACCGTTTGAGTTAAAAAATGTCGTTGAAAAGCAAATAAAAAAAGATTTGGCTTTGGCAGAAAAAAATAAAATAACCTTAACCCAGAGTGCTAATATTAACTTCCCTTTGGATACCTGGTGTTTGGTAGTTAATCCTGAAACGGGAGATGGTAAGGTATTTATAATGGATGTGGGAAGAAATGTACATTTAGATGTTACTGATGAGCAATTGGATGCTTCAAGGTGTTTAGTAGAAAAACATTTAGCGCTTTTTAAAGAGCCAAGAAAAAAATTTTGAAAAGGTAAAAGTAAACTTTCCCCCTTCGACTTCACCCAGGTCAAAACTATAAATTAGGAAAGAAGACTCTCTCCCGTCATGGAGGCGGGTTTTTTTATTTGTAGTAGCTCTAAAATTGTGGGCGCGATGTTGGCGAGAGACGGAATATCGGAAGTAGGAAGTCGGAATATCGGATGCTCGGAATTGGATGCGATTATAAATGGGACTAAATTAGTTGTATGGGCGGTATGTTTTTCGCCTGTAATAGAATCAACATTTACTTCCGCATTGCCGTGGTCAGCAGTAATTAGAGCCGTGCCATTTTTTTGCATTAAAGATTCGACAATACGCTTAAGTTCTCTGTCTACGGTTTCCACAGCTGTGATGATGGCTGGTTTATTGGCAGTGTGCCCCACCATATCGGCGTTGGCAAAGTTAATGACCAAAAAGTCATCCCCCGCTCCTATCCTTTCAATGGCCTTGTCGGCGATTTCCTTCGCGCGCATTTCGGGCGCAAGGTCGTGCGTGAGTACGTCGCGACGGCTTTCAATTAAAATATCATCTTCTCCAAGGTAGGGCTCTCTTCTCCCGCCGTTGAAAAAATATGTGACATGCGCGTATTTTTCCGTTTCCGCAATGCGCGCCTGAGTTAGCCCCGCGTTGCTTATTTCCGCGCCAAGCGTGGTTTCAATTTTTGCGGGCGGAAATGCTACTTGAGTTTCCAAAGCCGGGTCGTATTTGGTTAAGGTTACAAAGTATAAGTTATGCTGTTTGGTGCGTTTTAAAATTTGTTCGGTTAATTGTCTGGGCCTGTCGGAGCGGAAGTTAAAAAAGAAAATACCGTCATTTTTTTGAATGCTGAGCGCTTTGCCGTTATCATCTAAAAATATTAAGGGTTCCAAATGTTCGTCTAAAGTTCCTTCTTTGTACATTTCCTCCAAAATTTCCGAAGGGTTTTTGCCTTGGTGAGTTTTACCCAAGCCTTCAAAAATTGCCTCTTCGGCAATTTTTGTGCGATGCCAGTTTTTGTCTCGGTCCATGGCGTAAAACCTGCCCGAGGCGGTGGCAATGTGACCTATACCTAAAGCCGCAATAATTTTTTCAAGCTCTTTTAAATACCGGCTTGCACTTTGCGGTGACACATCACGACCGTCGGTAAAGGCGTGGATGGCGACTTTATCTATCCCCGCTTGTTTAGCGGTTTCCAAAAAGCCGTGCAAGTGCTCTTGATGGCTGTGGACTCCCCCATTGCTGACCAATCCCATAATGTGCAAAGTGGAATTGAATTTTTTAACATGGGCAAACAGTCCGGCAAAAGCAGGATTGGTATGGAATTTCTGATTTTGTAAAGCTTTAGAGATTCTAACCAAATCCGTATCTAAAACTTTTCCGGCGCCCATGGTCATATGGCCAATTTCGCTATTGCCAATTGTTCCGGTCGGCAAACCCACACATTCTTCGCTGGCGCTTAAGAGAGTATGGGGATATTTTTTCATGAGCTCGTCAAAAAACGGCGTTTGCGCCTCGGCAATTGCGTTGTGTCCGAGTTCTTCCCTATGTCCCCAACCATCTAAAATTATTAAAGCTACTTGTTTTTTTCTATTCATAAATATACTCCAATGTTCTGCAGAATGTCAGAATGTTTTAGCAAATAAAATAAATTTTTTCCCGTAGGGAGATAAATAATGCAAAACTTCTCTGCCCTTATACTTTTTGTTTAACAAGCCGGCCTGAACCAATTTTCTCGTATGTTCGGAGATGGTTTTAAAATTGCAATGCAGATTGCTTGAAATTTGGTCCAGAGTTATACCCGCCTGATTTTTGACCACAAACAAAATTTCAATACGCCAATGGTTGGCGACTCCTTTAAAATATCTTTCCAGTTTTTTGCTGACTTTTTGCATATGATTATTCTGTTTAAAAATATTCTCATATTCTGCAGAATGTCGGAATGTTTTAGCACTGGGTTACATCCGCATTTCATCA
>JBBRWU010000080.1:0-4943 GCA_038249015.1 Candidatus Doudnaibacteriota bacterium
CTAAAGAACATTTTTGTTTTTGCATATATTCAATTGTATTTTTGTTTTTAAAACGGCCTTTTATGTTATCATTATCTCATAAATGCATCATTTAATAAACTAAGTGCTTTTGGTTGTTTTAGGCCAAAGGCGTAAGTCCTAATACTTAATGCATACTACTAATTCTGGCGCTATCATCTAACGGTTAGGATAGGTGGTTCTCATCCACCAAATCGGGGTTCGATTCCCCGTAGCGCTACCAACAAAAAATCTTCACCTTCGCGGTGGAGATTGCTAGTGATATGAGGCAGAGACAGCGATAGGGTTCGACTGCGCCCCGTAGAGGCTGGACCAAACAGACTACTAAAAATATTATGGATTTAAAATCAACTTACAACAAAATTGCCAAAGACTGGATGGAAGACCACCATGGTGACACATGGTGGATTAATGGAATTGATAAATTTATTTCCCTCCTCCAGCCCGGAGATTCTATTTTGGACGTGAGCTGCGGTGCTGGGGAAAAATCAAAATATTTTACCAACAGAAGTAATAATCATCAAAGAAAATGATTACGGTTACGAGTACGAAAGATTCTTTAGTTTCTTCACCCTGCCCGAACTGAAGAATTACTTAACAGATTTAGGAATGATAATTATTTACGAAAACATTGTATCTTCAGGCAAAACTAACTGGGTTCAAGTAATAGCTAAAAAAATATTGGATATTATATTTGTCTGGGCTAATTCAATATTAAACTTTAGGTTGACCAGTCCAAATTGTTTTTGCAAATGAGCCCGCAATAAAAGCTACTCCGAGGAAAAGATAGATTATAAAATCGAACCAGTACATTAAAGGATTAGCAACTAAGATCTTTATTGGCTCAGTCTTACTAACATATATATTTACACTTTTTATTCCGGTGATAAAATTATGAACAATGCTTGTGGTACTGCCAAAAGTTTTTTGCCCTTTTATATCAACGTAAGAAACAACTATTGTAGCCCAGCCGTATTTATCCGGGTTCTGGGAAGCATTACATTGGGAAGATCTTGAGCAAGCAAGTTGCTTTTGCTCAACGGAAAGCACAATGGCGGAAATTAAATCCGATTGTTTAAGAAAGCTTATCCGAAAATTAATTTCTTTATAGCTAAAAAAAATAAATACGATACCAATAATAAATATAAAAACTTTTAAAATTTGGGTTCCTTTAATTTGTGTTCGTAATATATTTTTATCCATTTTATTAATAGTTACTTAATTTGATTATTTTCATTATTTTTTTTACCAAACACAGCCACGATTGCCATAAAGAAAGTAATTATTCCGACAACAACCAACAACCCTCCCAAGACCAGAAGGAACATATTTCCACCACCAAATTCTGTTGAGGAATTTTTAAAAAAAAGAGTCGGGCCAAGAACCCAAAAAACTAAAGTTATTAAAAATAGAAAGTTCAGAGAGAACTTTCATATATTTTCGATTTTAATATTTATATTCATATTATACCACAATTATTATCATAGTACTAATAAAAATAAAACCCAAGGCCTTACCAATGTTTAATTTGTAACTTTTTGACTAAATAACACACCACTCCTTAAATCATAAGGGGCGGTATTTTCTGGTATAATACTCCTATGTACTACTTTTACATTTTGCGCTGTAAGGATAAAACGCTATACAGCGGCATAACTAAGGACTTAAAGCGCAGAGAAACAGAACACAACACCGGGAAAGGCTCGGCTTATGTTAGAAGCCGAGGTGGCGGAAAAATTATTTACCATGAAAAATTCAGAACAATAAATAAAGCACTTAAAAGAGAAATCCAAGTGAAAAAGTTTGCCAAAACCGCGAAGCTAGAACTTATTAAAAATAGCTCACATAATTAAATACTTAAAATCGATATTCAAATGAACTACCACGCAGCCCCGATGCTTTATCGAGATCGGGGTGAGGGAATCTATTTGAACATAAAACCCCTTTCAAAAAAGAAAGGGGTTTTATGTTAACGACTCCAAAGCAAGCCTCTAAATTCGCTATTAACAATTAACGGTACTCCGCTTAAAGAACCCACGCGAAGAGAAAGTTCTTTTACCGGACAGCGGTGCTCAACATGTGATTTATTTAGTGAACAATGCGCGCATAAGCTTTTTAACTGAGCAATGATATAATTTTTTTTGATTTCATATTCCGCCATAAATTTATTCCTTTCTTATTCAAGACTCCTAATTACTCCCACAACCTTTCCTTGCACCATCCATTCTTCCTTGGGGTAAATATTTTTATAATCCGAGTTTTCGGCTTTTAAGTAAGCTCTATTTTTAATTTGAATGAATCTCTTTACCGTGGCTTCGTCGTGCAACAACGCCACCACAATGTCATTATTTTTTACTTCTTTGGTCGGCCGGACAATTACCAAATCTCCTTCAAAAATCCCCGCGTTAACCATACTGTCACCCCGCACTCTGAGCAAAAACACATCTCTTCTGCCTTTAACCATAGTTTGTGGTAAATTAATCCATTCCTCAATGTGCTCTTCAGCCAAATGCGGACTACCGGCTTGCACGTGCCCCATAATCGGTACGGCAATTAAACCTTTTTGTAAACTCTCTCCCAAGGTTTGCAAAACTTCAATTCCTCTAGCTTTACCGCTAGTTTTAACAAAGCCTTGCTCTTCCAGCGAGTCTAATAATTTTGCCACAGCGTTCTTGGACTTAACTTTTAAGTATTCAGCCATTTCGGAAATACTGGGGGGCAAATTATGTTCACGAATTTGCCTGATAATAAATTGTAATAATTCTTTTTGCCTGCTTGTAATATCTTTCATGTTAGATTATAGATTAATGATTTAAGATTAAAGATTCTTATCAAAATCAACCTGATACTCCGGGATTCCCAAACTTATTCCATATTCTTTAGCTTCATGATATTCTTCCGGATATTTTTCAAGGTCAATTTTAAAAATCCTGTTTTTAAATATAATATAGTGAAATTCATCGTTTTTATAATCCGCATACCAGGTGGTTTTATGGGAATAGTCCAAATCTTTAGAAATTTCACGGGACAATTCTTCTGCAAAATTTTTCGATACTTCCACTTTGTCCAAAGTCCATTTTTTGAGCCAAGGTGTCTGATGTTCATCTGTTACAGATTCAGTTTTTTGAGATAAAATTTTCACCTTATTTAAAACGGCAGTATCCACCAAACTTTCCTCTATGATTGTTCCTATATAGTTCATTAAATTATTCCCTGACTGCTAAATACTTTATACTCGCTACTTATTCATAGTATACCTTCGTTCACCCTAGGTCAACCCCGTTAGAAAGCCGGTGCATAAAAAACTGCTTTATAGTCCAATTAATGCTTATTTAAAAGACTTTCTAAAGGGGTCAAGCATTACCAAAATATAATAAAAATAAGGTAAACAACCGTTTACCTTAAAGTTATCCACATCATATATATAGAGTACGACATAAAGCATTTAGTATATAGGCCTAAAGCACTCTACATAAATGCTAAATGTCATTTTCACTTCGTATTCAACAAAAATTTAATAAACACCACTATCCCCTGCCAGATGCTTTGTAAAATAGTTTTACTGCCCGGGAGTAAAATTACCAACGCGATTAAAAAAATCCAATCTTTTTTTATGACCTTAAAAATTGAATAAACAATTAGCAAAGCCAATAAAATGGAAATAACCGGCTGGGTACTGCTGGAAAAATTCTTTAAAAACTCTAAATATAAATTTTGTATTTGTTCCAGCATAAATTTTAAAATTACTTTTTAGTTTTTTTATTACTTTTTAATTCATCCGTTACTACTAAATGCGGGTAGTCAAAAATATCTTTAATAAATTTATCGAAAGTGTTTCGGCGCAACAAAAATTCATCCTCAGTCATTATGCTGTAATTTATTTCCTGCCCCATTAATTGCTCAGCGGCTTTTAAAAAATCCGAAAGCTTATTTAAGTTAACTTTGCCGACAATTAACAAATCCACGGGCAAATTCGGGTGGCCGGAAAAAATCCCGCTTAAAAACGCAGCACTTACCTCACCCAACCTTTTAATTGCCGAAAAAAGTTCATCCTGATACTTTATGCCGGATTTTTCCCAAAACAAACGCATTTGTTCCAATAGTCTGTATTTAGAATTAAGCATATAATATTTCTTCCCTTTTTTGGAAAAAGTTTTTATAGGCCCTAAAACCACCAGCTTATTCAGGCTGTGAGCTGTTTTTAAATTCGGCATATCTAACCGCTTGGAAACTTCTAGCACTGAAAAGGCACGCTCAGGAGCACTTAAAAAAAAGCTCAGGGTTCCGGAGTCAATTTTTGAATCTACAATGTCTTCTAGCATAAGCAAAATATAATTATTAGCGACGTAGAGCGAGAGTTCCGATACTTTATCGGGATCCCTCCGGCTCCTCGAGTCTAAGCCTCGGAGTCGAAGACCGGACAGGCGGGCGTCTCTGGCGAAAATACAGGTTTCCCGATAAAGTATCGGAACTCCAAGGAATCTTTATTGTCAAAAAATTAAGTAATTTATCCCTGATAATTATAGCACATTTTTATTTTTGATTAAAATGTTGTATAATATATTAGATTATTGATTATAGATTTAAGATTAAAGCTTTTCGGACAAACTACTTTAATCCGACAACCAACTATGGGAGAAACAGAATCACAAATTGCAAAAATCTTGCTTGGAAATACCAAATCCTCAAGTACTTATGCCTATACAATGGCTGAAAAAGCCGATTATGGGCAAACGGAACTTTACGTAATCGCAGAGCTTCCTCTATTTAACCCGGCGGCATTGGAATCTTGCGAAAGAATTTGCTTAGCAATTTCCTCCTCTTTAAAGAGATCTTACAAACGACCTTCCGGAGGCGATGATTTTGAAAATGCCATTAGCCAAATTAATGAAGAATTGGGCAAACTGGCCTCAATGGGCCAGACC
>JBBRWU010000081.1:0-4818 GCA_038249015.1 Candidatus Doudnaibacteriota bacterium
GAAATTATTGCCCAGATAAAAGGTATCCGTGGGCCTGATGTTTCTTTCTCCGACGGCGGTGTAATTTTTAGTTTGCCCGATGCCGTGGCCAAAGTTTTGGATAAACATATTAAGCGCGCCGACAAGCAAATGATGTTAGACTTGCCTACCGGGCAGCCAGGCCTGCCTACCGGACAGGCAGGCTTTCCGGCTACGTCGAAAAATGTAGGGGCAGGTTTAAGCCGCCCGTCTGACAATTCTGAAATTATGATAAAGACCGAAGAAAAAATTGTGAAAACCGTATTTGAAGATAAAATTTCCTCCGGAGGCGGAACCACCTTTGGCGGAAATTCTACAATGGTATACAAAAAAACGCAAAAAGTTTCCATTGCCAATTTGGGTAATGCACCGGTCTGCCCTTCCTGCGCCAACATGCTGGTCTTTGCCGAAGGCTGTCAGAAATGTGATAGTTGCGGATATAGCAAATGTGGCTAGAGCGAAGCACTTTATTTTTCTCCCCCTTCTGAAAGTCCGACATATCCGCCTGGGCGGAGAAGTTGGATGGGGGAGATGCCCCGAATGCATCTGAGGGACAGAGAGGGTGTATGGAGCCACATTTGAAAGTTGAAAGTGACAAGTTGAAAGTTACTACACGCTGTTTTTAGCCCCCAATGTAGTTAGCCGATTTATCGGCTGTTAAGGATATTAATAGATATTAACTCCAAGGCGGACGGCTGATGTCAGCTGTCCGCCATAAAAATATCAACCACCCCGAATGCATCATTTTGGCTTTAGCCCGGAACGAAGTGAAGGGGACGGGTCATATGGAATTTAACCATAGTAATACCATAACAAACCTTGGTGTCATTCTGAACGCGAATGCATCTGAGCGTGAAGAATCTCTTAAATAAGGGATCCTTCGTCGGCTGCACTTCTCAGGATGACACCGATAGAAGTATGGGCTGACAGTTAATCCCGCTAAATTCCATTTGACCCAAGGGGACCCCTTACTATATAAATAGCATTACCACTCCGAACGAAGTGAGGAGTCCCTTAACTCTTTACATAATTAAGCGATTCCTCGTCTAACTCGGAATGATAAAATAAATATGTGCATATGTACGCAGTTTATATAATGGCAAGTTTAAGTGGAACTTTGTATACCGGCTTTACTACCGGTTTGGTAAAACGTGTTTGGGAACATAAGAATGATGTCGTTCAAGGTTTTACTAAAAAATATCAGTGCCACAAGCTAGTATATTATGAATTGTGTGATAGTTATGATGGAGCCTTAGCTAGGGAAAAAGAAATTAAAGGCTGGAGTAGAATGAAAAAAGAAAATTTAATAAGAACTATTAATCCGAGTTGGAAAGATTTATATAGTGGAATTATTTAACCACTCCGAACAAAGTGAGGAGTCGCTTATTAGTATTTTATAGAAAGTGATTCCTCGTCTAACTCGGAATGGTAATAAATATGCCTAAAACAAAATCAAAAAAACTTAAAATGCCGATCAAGTTTTCCGACCAGCCCAAGGGCTTGGTGATTTGCTATATTGGCGCGGGTAAAGGCAAGACCACGGCGGCGATGGGGATGGCAGTGCGCGCTAGTGGGGACGGCAAGAATGTTTACATTTTGCAATTTGTAAAAGCGGCTAATACATCTTCGGACAAAATTAAAGATGGCGAATGGCCGGTCTCCAGTGAAATTAATTTTTTTGACAGCATATCTACCGGCGGAAAAATCGGCCGGATTGAAAATGAACAGGTTGGTTTAGGATTTGTAGGAATTTTAGGTGACAAAAAAGAAAAAGAAGCGCATATGCGCCAGGCGCTAAAAGGCGTGGAAAGGGCGCGCGAAATAATCACCAGCGGGGAATATGATGTCATTATTTTAGATGAAATTATTTCCGCGCTGGAAGTGGGCTTGTTGGAAGAGCGGGATATTTTGGATCTAATAAAGTTAAAAGCCCCACTACAACATTTGGTAATTACCGGGCATAATCATTACCCAAAAATTTTAAAAGTTTGCGATTTGGTGACGGAAATGAAAATGATTCAGCACCCCTATTACAAAGGTATTCTGGCGCAAAAGGGGATAGACTATTGAAAATTTAAGATTTATGATATAAGATATAAGATATTCAGCAATTAAGAAGAACTCATGAAAAGAGTATCATTGGCGGTTATTTTAAGTAGTATTTGTTTTGTGGTGTTGGGCACCATTCTTTTATATTCAAGGTATACATTTTATAAGCAGTCTAAAATAATTCCGGCTGTTATAACAAAAATCGATGAGCCGAGTTTTTGTAATGGAAGAAGGGGTTGTTATTTAAGCCAACAGGTTTTTTTCGTTTTTAAGGACCCGGACGGTAAGACCGTTACATCCGATAAAGAAATTAGCACCGTAACCTTGGTTTCCGCTCTACTTACCCAAGGGAGTGGTATAAAAGTTTTATACAAACCGGTCGAACAAAATTATTTGTTTTATATCATGGTAAAAAATTTAGGGCCAAAAGCGCATACAGTACAAGTTTACACTTGGCATTATTGGCTTTATCCTATTTTAACAATTTTGTGCGGACCCTTACTCTACTTTATTTATATAAAAAGATTTAAAAAAACAATCAATGCATAAAAATAATAAATTACTATTGGTCGCTATCTCGGTAGTTTTATTGGCTGCCGGGTGTAATAAGACTCAGCCTGTAAAAGATTTAGGAACTGATGACACAAATTTAGAAAAGGTGATACAGCAAGCCCCAACTCCACCAGTGGCATCTACAACAACAAAAACTGTTATTCCGGCAAAAGAGCCCCAGGTTGCTAATTTGGAAGTAAAATACAATGGCCAAGAAGGTAAAAACGCATTAGAACTTATAAAGTTAAGTTATAAAGTAGAATCAAAAAGTTTTGGTTCGGCCGGGGAGTTTGTGGAAAGTATAAACGGAGTTAAGCCGGACGCACAACATTTTTGGAAATTTTTTGTAAATGGAAAAGCCTCAAGTGTTGGTGCCGGAAGCTATGTTACCAAAAGCGCGGATGTATTAGAGTGGAAGCTAGACAAGATAAATTAATGTATTTGAAAAAACAGTTATGATGTTATACGCAATAATAATTTTAGCCGTAGTCAGTCGGTTTATTCCCCATATGCCCAACGTAGGTTTAATAACTGCCTTGGCTATGTTTAGCGCGGTTAATTTGAGTTGGAAAAAATCTCTTGGAATTACCTTAATTGCCCGGTTTGTTAGCGATATCTTTTTAGGTTTTTTTGCCTGGCCATTAATGCTGGCGGTTTACGCCTCCCATTTGGTTGGAATTTTATTTGGTTTATGGATAAAAAAACATACCACCCCGTCCGCTAGCGCGTCCACCCCTCCTTTGCAGGAGGGGAATATTGCAGTCTTCTCTCCTCCTGCAAAGGAGGAGTACTCTGCGATAGCAGGGGGAGGTGGTACAAACTACTGGATTAGAGTTATCTTTTCAGCCTTGGGTTCGTCCGTAATCTTTTTCCTGGTCACCAACTTCGCCTTTTTATATCCCGAGTACCCGCATAATTTTGCCGGCATAGCCTTAGCTTACACCAATGGCTTGCCTTTTTTGCGCGGAACCATAATTGGGGATTTGGGTTATTCCCTGGCTTTGTTTGGCAGTTTCGCTTTGGTTAAATATTTTGTCGGTTTAAAATCTAATATTTTATCTCCCTACCTTGCCGGCAGGCAGGCTAAATCATAAATCCTATGCTCAAGGGCGTGGACTTTATTGGAAATTCCGTTGTTTACTTTTGCCACGACGGCACAGGGAATTTTTTAATGCACAAAAGAAGCAAGCAGGCACGGGACGAGCAAGGCAATTGGGATATTGGTGCCGGCGGGATTGAATTTGGAGACGGTGCGGAAGAGACTTTAAAAAAAGAAATCAAAGAAGAATACGGAGCGGATATTATTAGTTTTGAATTTTTAGGTTACAGGGATATTTATCGTCAGGTTAACGAGGCAAAGAGTCATTGGCTGGCTTTGGATTTTAAAGTCTTGGTTGACCCTAAAACTGTAATTAACGGCGAACCGCATAAATTTGATGAAGTAAAATGGTTTACCTTGGGCAATTTGCCTTCACCTCTTCATTCTCAAATGTTAATTTTTTTGGATAAGTATAAAAATCGTTTATGAACCCCGTTAGAAATAGCTATCTTTTTTAATATTTGATTATAATTTTAATATGACAATTTCTAACGGGGTGAAGATAACCGTCTTTGTCCACCCTAACAGCAAAAAACCCCGCATAGACAAAGATTTGCCGGGTAGCCTGCACGTTTATGTTTCTCAGCCTCCCACTTTGAGGGTAAAGCCAACAAAGCGGTTGTTATAGAGGCCTTAGCTAAATATTTTAAAACCGGTAAGTCCAAAGTCCGATTGGTGCGCGGTGATAAATCAAAAATAAAAGTATTCAATATCGAAACCTGACTTAGCACGATTTTAACGGCCGTTAAAATCGTGCTATAATATTTATATGCCTATTGTCGATACAATTTTAGAAATTTTGTATACACTTGGAGAAATGGTTCCGAGGCCTTTTGAAACGAAATATGCTTGGAATAGTAGATTAAGAAATATGGACAGGCCTCAGTTTAACCGTGGTGTTAGGCACTTGGCTAAACGGGGATTGCTTAAAGTTACTGTAAAAAATACTCAACACTTTTTGGAACTTACCAAAGCCGGACAGTTAGAGCCTGTTTGAAAACCTCAATATGTTGTAAAATAAGGGTATAAGCAAAAATTAAGAATTTGTACCCTAATGCAACAACATAAAAAACAAACACTTAAGCAATTAGATAATCAGC
>JBBRWU010000082.1:0-4689 GCA_038249015.1 Candidatus Doudnaibacteriota bacterium
ACATGCAGGTAATCGCACAAGCCAGTTCGGCAACAGGTGTCCGGTTTAAGATGCGCGCTTTGGGTTGTATGGGAACCTTTCTTAAGGCATCCCGTATTATTCCGAATTTTTCGGAGCTGGTTCGTGATGGTGGTCTGTGGTGTGTTGGTTTTGGAGTAGACGGTCCAAACCAGGAGGTTTGGAAAAAACAGAATAAGCTTCAGAACAGTGCCATGGATATTGTAGATTGCTTAAATCTGACTGCGGACATCGGCATGCGGGCGGAGGTCTTGATGATCATGGGATACCCTAATAACACTGTCACTGAATTGTGGGCAACGGTTTGTGACTGCTTCCGATATGCCAGGCGCTGGCCACATGTTGTGTTGAGACCGTATTTGGCCAAGACGCTTCTGCCCGGCAACCTGGGTTGGGAAATTCAGGCGGCGAGCATTGAAAAACTAATTGCCAAACCACAACTGTTTTTTTGCCTCGACCTTTGTGCCTTGGGTAGTTTTATCACTCATCCGCGCAGATTACAGCGTTGGCTGGCAAATTTTAGCTACCTTGCGGTTATTGCTGGACTAACTCCGTTCGGTCGCTGTGCCACCTCACCACTTTTTCCTCAAGGTTCCAATGGCCTCGTGGGGATTGTCTCAAAACTACTTAACCGGCACATGCCTTTTGACCGCTAAACAAGGCAGACTTGCTGGGAGATTTGTTTCCACAAACTTAAAGGCAGGACTTCGTGTGCCTGCTTTTTCTTTTGGTTTATTTTTTTCTGCCGGAGGCGCCCGCCCGTCTGGCCGGCAGGGATCCGCCTTTGGCGGAAAAAACTTTTAGTAGTGGGTAATACAAATCTTCTTTTGCGTTTATTAGCAGCTTTTGTGAAGTTTGTGTGTTTGCAAATTTAATATTTTTTAAACCACGCATTAAAATTATTGGCGTTTGTTCTTTACCCTCACCCATAAAAAATACTGCCATAGCGGAAATTGCGTCTACAATATTTACTTGGGTAACTTTAAGCGCGCGGTTAAAAATGTCTTTTTTCCCGCGTAAATCAATTAACGGTTCCAGACCAAAAAATCCGGTTGATATTCCCGTTACCCCGCGCCTTAGCGGCGTGGTGTGGCTGTCTGTAGCAATAATGGCCAAATTTTTTATCTTATGCTTCTTTTTCAAATATAAATAAATTTGCTTAAGTAACGCATTGGTGTTTTTGGGCCATAAAATATAATAACCATTGCCGTTGCTTTCATCAATACCCGCGGACGGAATCAGTGTGCTATCTTTTATAGTTAAAATAAATTTATGCCCGGCCAAAGTGTGTGGCGGTAAAACAAAATTTGCTTCTTGTCTAATTAATTTTGATTTTTGATTTTTGGATTTTAGTTTTTTAACGCACCGTCCCTGGTGTATGGCTAAAATTTTGGAAGTAATAAATAAAACATCGCCCTCTTTTAATTTTGGCAAACACTTGCCTAGCTCCTCAATTACGTTGTCTTTTGGCGGTAAAAATTTTTTAGTTCTAATTGACAGAAACCGCATTGATATTTTTTCCTCTTAATAATCTAATTCCTAAATATGAAAGCGGGGTATAAGCAAAACCCATAGCCACTTTATACAACCACCAGGTAAAAATTATGCTAATTAATGTGGAAGTTTTATAAATGCCGGCAAAAGCTATAACCATAAAAATAACAGTGTCTAAAAATTGTGACCAAATGTTAGACAGGTTGGAACGAAGCCAAAACATTTTTTCACCCGTGATTTTACGAAGAAAGAAAAAGGACAATACATCTTGATACTCGCCAATAATAAATGCTACCAAAGAAGCTATGGAAATTCTGGCGGAAATACCGAAGATTAAATTGTAGCCTTCTTTGGCCCAGAGTCCTTCAGTAGACCACGGCATAGCCAAAGAAAGCAAAGAATAAAAAATAAACAGGGCTGTGGAAATAAAGCCGGCCCAAACAAACATTTTGGCAATTTTCTTGCCGTAAACTTCGCCAATTACATCTGTCATTATAAAGACAATCGGATAAGAAAAAACACCCACGGAAAGGTGAGAATTAAACAAAAATGGCATAATTTTTAACCCCAATGATTGGCGGCAAACAGCGAGGATAAATAAATAGTCAGCGCCACGGTAATTTTTCCAAAGTCTTTTTCCTGTAAATTTTCCATTTGATATTTTAATTAGTATACTCAATAAAAGGATTATAGATTACTGATACCTTTTTGCCAAATTAGTTAGTATTGATAATTACAGCGGAATTTTATATAATGTGTAGGTTAAGTAATTATTAGGGCGTTTAGCTTCCGACTTCGCCAAGGCTTCGTCGGACAAGCAGTCTTGCCTTGTAGATTATTTAAGAAGTAAGGGCCGGGAGCATTAAGCTTTTTATGAAGATGGCTATAGTGCAGGCGGAGGCCTGCTCATTAATAATTTAGTTTCCCTGGTTGTAATTGTTTTGGTGGGTACATGGGCGTGTAGCTCAGCTGGTTAGAGCATCAAGCTTATACCTTGAGGGTCCTAGGTTCAAATCCTAGCACGCCCACCAAAATGATTACAAAACTAACTACCTTGAGGGCTTAGGCTTGCCCCGTAGCGATTTGAAGAATCTGCTATCGGGGTTCAAATCCTAGCACGCCCACCAGCCTTCTCCGCCTAGGCGGATTTTGCAGTGAAGTAAGTTGAACCATTATAAAACTCCATCCCGATTGTCGGGATGGAGTTTTGTTAACAGCTATAAACTAAATAATTGTTGCGCTGGCAACTTTATCGCCTTCTTCCAGGCGCATAACGCGGACACCTTGGGTGGCGCGACCTAGGGTAGATACGGCATTTAACGGGGTGCGAATGGTTTGTCCGGCTTTGGAAATCATTACCAGGTCATGTTCCTCGGCATTGTTTAAAATATACATTGCCACAATTTTTCCGGTCTTGGGCGTAACTTTTAAAGTTTTAATACCGCTACCGCCACGCTTTTGAATTTTGTAGTAAGTCGCCTCGGTTTTTTTACCCAAACCATTTTCTGTAACAATCAACACTTCTAGGTCTTTAACGTTAATTTCCTTGCGGATAATATCCATAGAAATAATGTGATCATCTTTTTTAATACGCATCCCGGTAACTCCGGATGCGTTCCTGCCCATGGGGCGGACATCTTTTTCATTAAAGCGAATGGCTTGGCCATTTTCGGTAGAAAGCATTATTTGGTCGTCACCGGAAGAGGTTTCTACCCACATTAACTCGTCATCCCCTTTTAAGGAAATGGCAATCATTCCACTTCTACGGACTTTGGTGAATTCTTCCCGTGCTACTTTTTTAATTAGTCCATTGCGGGTAGACATGACCAAGAATTTAGCACTGTCTTTTTTTGCAAAGGTTAACACGGCTTGGGCAGTTTCTCCGTTTTGCAGTTGCAAGAAGTTTACCAAAGCTTGACCTTTGCTAGTGCGCGAGCCTTCGGGTAATTCATAAACTTTGGTTGCAAATACTCTTCCCCGGTTGGTAAAGAATAAAATATCGTCGTGAGTGTTGGAAGAAATAAGTTTGTCTACGACATCTTCATCTTTTAAGCTTTGACCAATAACCCCTTTGCCCCCGCGACTCTGAGTTTTGTAAGTGTCCGGCGCCAGGCGTTTAACGTAACCGGATTTGGTAATAGTAATAATTACGTTGCTTTCCGGAATTAAATCTTCGGCACTAAAAGTGCCAATGGCATTTTTCACTACCGCAGTACGGCGGTCGTCGCCAAAACGCTCGCGCATGTCCTCAATTTCTTTTTTTATTATGCCTAGAATTTTTTTGTTGGACTGCAAAATCCCTTCCAGTTCGGCAATAAGCGCGTGTTTTTCTTTTAATTCGTCGTCAATTTTTTTGCGTTCTAGCCCTGCCAAAGTTTGCAGGCGCATTTCTAAAATCGCATCGGCCTGAATTTCAGTGAGTTTAAATTTTTTAATTAAGTTGGCTTTGGCTTCTTCTTTGGTGGCGGACTTGCGAATGGTATTAATAACTTCATCAATATGATCCAAGGCCTTTTTTAAGCCTTCCAAAATGTGTTCGCGTTCCTTGGCTTTTTTTAGTTCATAAGCGGTACGTCGTTTTATTACCAGCTGGCGGTGCTCCAGATATTTTTCCAAAACAGTTTTTAAATTTAAAACGTGCGGTTCAATCCCGTCTACCAAGGCCAGCATATTTAAGTGAAAGGTTTCCTGAAGCTGAGTAAAAGAAAAAAGTTGGTTTAAAATTTTATTCGGCAAACCGTCTTTTTTAACGTCCACTACAATTCTTACGCCGTCTTTGTCGGACTCATCCCTAACGTCACGAATGCCTTCAATTTTTTTGTCTCTGACCAGTTCGGCCACTTTTTCCAAGAGCGTGGCTTTGTTAACGCGGTAGGGAATTTCATGAATTACAATTTGAAATGCGCCGGATTTGGTTTCTATAATATCCGTTTTGGCGCGCATTACAATTCCGCCCTTGCCGGTGGCGTAAGCGTTTTTTATAGCCGCAATATCATAAATAATTCCACCCGTGGGGAAGTCCGGTCCTTTAACAAATTCCATTAAATCCTCGGTGGTGGCTTCCGGGTCTTCTATCAGTTTAATAATGGCGTCACAGATTTCGGTTAAGTTGTGTGGCGGGATATCCGTGGCCATACCCACGGCAATTCCCAGCGTCCCGTTAAGCAGAAGGTTGGG
>JBBRWU010000083.1:0-4660 GCA_038249015.1 Candidatus Doudnaibacteriota bacterium
CCTGGCATATTTTTACCTATCAGTCTATCACCAGTATCTTCAATGATAGTAATTTTTCCTTCTTTCTTAGTGTCATCGACTGACACCTTCACATTAGATGGCTCATTATAATACTGACCTTCTATTATATTATTATTCTTATGTACTACCCAAAAAACAATTAGCGCTATTAAAATAATAAAAATTGACCTAAAAGCATTTTCTGCCCACTTAAATTTATGCTCCGGGGGCTGATTTTTAGGATATTCTGGTGTATTTTCTGGAGAAAGTGGGGGATTAGCTTCTGTAATTATTTCTTCGGCGACATTTACCGGTTCTACTAATGTAGAGTCCGTTGTAGCAGGACTTACTGTCTGCTCACTTGGAGTTGAAGAATTGGGAGTAGTACCTATTGGCTCGGCCTGAGAAACTTCCAATTGCTCACTTTCTACTGGTAAACTGGTCTGTGGCACATTTTCCACCTCATTTGGCACGACATTAGCATTAGAAGACTCAGAATTAATCGGCAATTCATCATTTTTATTATCTTCCATAGAGTTTGTTAGTAATTAATATATAGAATTGATCTAATATTAAAGGGGATTTATAAAAAACACTTCAAAACGAGATTAAACCTACATGTACCCGTTCCCATCGAGACTCTCTACTAATTGTCTTATATATTCTCGACTTTTCATACTTTTTATCTGCACTTCGCGTCGAACGGCATCAATTCTACTCACATATTCCTCAAAATAAGCCAACTGCCAAGGGGCTTTATTGCTTGTAAAATGGCCACTTTTACTATTATGTTCTATTAATCTACGCTCCAAATTACCAGTATAACCCACATAATAAGAGCCATCTCCTATGCTTTTGAGAATATAACAATAATACATATGGACCTTAAGGGAGTTGAACCCTTGACCTTCCCGATCTATCGGGACGCTCTTAATAATTAAATTGTGGTGTTTGTTTGAAAAAGTCAGAACCCATTTTGCAGAAAATCCCAACGAATGAAACCGAAACAATGCGGACTCGGCAGGGTAAACTATTTTTCTGGGAGAATGGAATTGCCCTGCCTCGGCTTCCGTCCCGCCCGCAGGAGGGGTCTGGGGAGGAATGCGGGCGGGTTTTTGAACCTTTACTTTTTGGTTTCCGAATTTCGTGCCAGTAAAACTGGCGCGCCGCCTTTGATTAAATTCACGATATCATATTCGCTTGACTTATTCAAGCTGGCGGATTATACTAAATGCAACAATGTTGCAATAATAATATGAAAACTATCCATAAAACAATTCAAGATTCTGGCGGTCGCTTAACAAAAATTAAAAAAGCGGTCATTGATTTGTTATCTGAAAGTCATTGCCTTTTGTCAAAAACAGAATTAGTCGTTAGGTTGAAAGCCAAAAAAATAAATCCTGACCGATCAACAATATACCGCGAACTTCAATTTTTAACCAATAACGGCGTGGTCATAAAAAATACCATTTCCGGTGTTGATTACTACGAAATACCTGAAGAACATCACCACCATCTTGTTTGCCTAAAATGCAACAGTATAGATAAGGTCGAAATCGGCAATCACCTAGAAAAACAGGAGAAACAAATCGCCAAACAAAACAAGTTTAATATTATTAACCATTCGCTTGAGTTTTACGGCCATTGCCGTAAGTGCCAAGCAAATTAATTAAAGGAAAATATATGAAAAAGATAATTTTTATCATCGGCATCGTAGCGGTTATCGGCATTGGGATGTTTGCGCTCATTAACCAATCACAAAATCAAAAAACCAAATCATCAAAATTAAAAGTGGTTACTACGATATTCCCCCTCTATGAAATGGCGAAAAATATTGGTGGAGAAAACGCTGAGGTTTCTTCAATTTTACCACCGGGTGTGGAGGCTCACGCTTTTGAGCCAAAACCCAGTGATATTGCAAGAATTAACGAAGCAGACATCTTTGTCTATACCGGCAAATTTATGGAACCTTGGGCAGAGGATATTATCAAAAGTGTGACAAATAAAAATCTGATCGTGGTTGATGCTAGTACCGGTATAGCTATGAACAAGGAAGAGGAAGGCGATGAACATGAACACGAGGCTGAAGTAAAAAATCACGCTGACGAAGAAGCGGGACATGAACACGGCGGAGTTGATCCTCATATCTGGCTTGACTTTGACAATGCTAAAGTAATGACCGAAAACATAAAACGTGGTTTTATACAAAAGAACCCCGAAAATAAAACTTTGTTTGAAGGGACAGCCAGAGAATACGCGAGTAAATTAACCGGACTTGACACTGCCTACAGGCAAACTCTAGCCACATGCAAAAGCAAGACAATAGTATATGGCGGTCATTATGCTTTCGGTTATCTTGCTAAAAAATACGGATTGGTCTATCTTGCTGCTCAAGGATTGGCACCAGACGCAGAACCAACAGCCAAGGATTTGGCATCACTCGTAGATCAGATTAAAAAAGAAAACATCGGTTATATTTTTTATGAAGAGCTCGCTTCTCCAAAAATTGCCGAAACTATCGCAGGAGAAACCAAAGCAAAAATGCTTCTTCTTCATGCTGTACACAATCTAACAAAAGACGAACGAGCTCAAGGTCGCACATTCCTGTCAATAATGACAAGTAATCTTGAAAGTCTTAAAACTGGCTTGGACTGCAAATAGTATGATTAAAGTATTAGAAATCAAAAATCTCTCATTTGCCTACGGAACGTCGGAAATACTCTCCGGCGTTTCGTTTCAGGTTGATAAAGGAAATTATATCGCCTTGGCTGGACCAAACGGCGCAGGCAAAACAACACTCATCAAAACAATTTTGGGGCTGATTGGAAAACCTCATGGAGCTGTTAAAATCTTTGGAAATGATTTTGAAAATTTTACCGACTGGAAAAAAATCGGCTATCTTCCACAAAGAGTAAATGCTTTCAATCCTTTATTTCCTGCCACAGTCAAAGAAGTGGTCGGCTTAGGCTTGTTGTCAAAAAAAAGCTATCCCAAAAAATTCACCAAAAAAGACGAAGAAAAAATCAAGGAAATGCTCTCATTGATGGCAATATCCAATTTGCAAGATACGCCAGTTGCCGAACTTTCCGGTGGACAGCAACAGCGGGTATTTTTAGCGAGGGCTTTAGCGTCTGATCCTGAACTTCTTATTTTAGACGAGCCGTCTACCGCACTTGATCCGCAAACTCGCCAACATTTTTTTGAATTAGTAGAAAAGTTAAACAAAGAAAAAGGCGTAACCATAATTCTCATCACGCACGACACTTCGCAAGTTGGCAATTATGCCAACAAACTTTTGTATTTGGATAGAAAAGTAATTTTTTATGGTCCTTTTGGCGAATTTTGCCAGTCGCAAAATATGGAAAAGTATTTCGGCCATTTTTCCCAACATTTAATTTGCCACCAACATGACTAATATGAGTTTATTTCATTTTTTAAGTTACGGATTTATTGAGCGGGCATATTTAGCCGGTTCTTTCATTGCTGTTTTGTGCGCCATGCTTGGAATGTTTCTGGTGCTTCGTAAATTATCACTTATCGGCGACGGACTTTCTCATGTCAGCTTTGGTGCTATTGCCCTCGGTCTCTTTTTTGGCTTTTATCCTTTTTATGTAGCTGTGCCGGTGGTTATCCTCGCTTCAGTTTTAATTTTAAAACTAACTCAAAAAGCTAAAATCTACGGCGATGCGGCGATTGGTATTGTTTCCTCGGTTGGCATAGCTAGCGGTGTAATTCTCGCCAGCCTTTCCAAAGGTTTTAATGTGGATCTGTTTAGCTATCTCTTTGGAAATATTTTGGCGATTAGTAATCAAGAAGTGTATTTGTCAGTCGGACTCTCTTTGCTGGTTTTAGGTATTATCATTTTTCTTTATCACGATCTTTTTTCAGCGACCTTTGACGAAGAATATGCCAAAGTGTCGGGCATAAAAACCGAAACGATAAACATCGTTCTCACCGTACTTACTGCCGTTACGGTTGTTTTGGCAATAAAAGTTGTGGGCATAATGCTTGTCTCGGCGCTTCTAATTTTGCCCGCCGTGACAGCTTTGCAAGTTGCCAAAGGGTTCAAAACTGCGATGATAATTGCCAGCATGGTTTCAGTGCTTTCCGTTCTACTCGGGATTACCGTTTCATTCTTTCTTGATCTTCCGGCTGGAGCAACAGTCGTGATGATCAATGCTTTATTTTTCGGCCTCGCAATTATCTACAAAAAAATCACATAATAAGGCGATCTAAATTTTTAAACCTTATTTTATTAAATCATCAACGCCAACCTCAAGCGCCTTGGCGATCTTGGTTAGGGTTTCGATTGTTGGGTTTGTATTAACGCCGTTTTCAACCTTGACAATGGTGTTAAGCGATAAATCAGCAAGGCGGGCAATCTTTTCGAGAGATAACCCCTTTTTAGCTCGCAGTTTCTTTAAGTTTTCCGCTATTTTATTATTTGACATATCTTTCATAATTGTCTAACATTACAGTATATAGAATATAATATAAAGGTTTCTTTCTTGATACTATAATGATAACTAATTTTAACAATTTTGTAAATGAATCTTTGGCGGCGCATTTTGCTTGGCAAAATACGACATTCGGAAACCAAAAAGTAAAGGTTCAACAACCCGCCCGCATTCCTCCCCAGACCCCTCCTGCGGACGGGACG
>JBBRWU010000084.1:0-4626 GCA_038249015.1 Candidatus Doudnaibacteriota bacterium
AATAACTACAAAAAGGTTATTTCGTATTACATTTATGAATTTAGAATATAAAACTCTAACAGAATTAAGAAAGTTGCTTGACGATAAAACCGTTTCTTCTTTGGAAATGGCCCGGTATTTTTTGGAGCGCATAAAAAATTTGGATAAAAATTACAATGCCTTTGTAACCGTGACCGAAGAAGAGGCTTTGAAAAATGCCAAAGAAGCGGATGATTTTATAAACTCTCCCGGCGAGAATCCTTTTTTGTGCGGTATTCCGTATGCTTCCAAGGATTTATTTTGTACCAAAGGGATTCGCACTACGGCTTCTTCCAAAATTTTAGACCAATTCAAACCGCCGTACGATGCTACTGTTACCCAAAAATTGAAAGAACAAAAATCAGTTTTACTTGGTAAAACCAATTTGGACGAATTTGCCCACGGTTCATCTACCGAAACATCCGCTTACGGGCCTTCAAAAAATCCGTGGGACAACACGCGCATCCCGGGCGGGTCTTCCGGGGGGTCTACTTCGGCTGTTGCTGCAGGCTTAGCGCCTTGGGCCACTGCCACCGAAACCGGGGGAAGTATTCGCCAACCTGCATCACTCTGCAACTTGTCCGGTTGGAAACCCACTTACGGTCGCGTATCCCGTTACGGCGTAATTGCCATGGCATCTTCTTTAGATAGTCCCGGAGCGGTTGCCAATAACGTAGAAGATTTGGCGCACTTGGCGGAAATTATGTCCGGGGTAGATGAAAAAGATTCCACCACCAGCCCAATTGCGGTGCCGGCTTACAGCAAAAAATTATCTGCCGATGTAAAGGGTTTAAAAATTGGCGTGCCGAAAGAATATTTTGTGGATGGGATGGAAGACGGCGTTAAACAGCGCGTCATGGAAGCCATAAAAGTTTACGAAAAAATGGGCGCAAAAATTGAAGAGGTGAGTTTACCCAACACCAAGTATGGTTCTTTGGTTTATGCGATTGTTTGTCCCAGCGAAGTGGCTTCCAACTTAATGCGCTTTGACGGTATTCGCTATGGTCACTCAACCAAAGAAGGCGGTAATCTTTTGGAAGTTTACGAAAAATCCCGCGCGGAAGGTTTTGGCGACGAAGCCAAGCGCAGAATTTTAACCGGCACCTATGTACTTTCCGCCGGGTATTATGATGCTTACTATAAAAAAGCTCAAAAAGTTCGCAGTTTAATTATCAAAGAATTTGAAGATGTATTTAAAAAAGTGGATATTTTAGCTTGTCCTTCTTCGCCTAACGTTGCCATTAAACTTGGCCACGCCAAAGATAATCCGCTATTTGGTTATATTGCCGACCAGTTAAATATTCCGGGTTCCTTAGCGGGACTACCTGCTTTATCCATTCCTTGTGGCTTTGGTTTACCGAGTGATGGTCAGACTCCTTCTATGGACGGCTTGCCCGTGGGCTTACAAATAATTGGTCCACAATGGGGCGAACAAATTGTTTTTAATGCGGGTTTTGCTTTTCAGCAGGAAACGGATTGGCATAAAAAACACCCCACTATCTAATTTTAATTTAAAAATTATGAAGTCATTTAAATCCTCAACCGAATATAAACCGGTAATTGGTTTTGAAATCCATATACAGCTTGCTACAAAAAGCAAGATGTTTAGTCCTGCGCCAAATAATCCGGACGAGACTGTTCCGAACACGAATATAGACGAAATAATTACCGGCCAGCCCGGGACTTTGCCTGTGGCTAATAAGGAAGCCATTAGACTTTCTGCAATGGTGGGTTTGGCTTTAAATTGCCAAATTGATGAGTTTTCCAAATTTGACCGCAAGCATTATTTTTATCCGGACTTACCAAAGGGCTACCAAATTTCGCAGTACGATAAGCCAATATCACGCGACGGCTATTTGGATATTGAAGTTAATGGAAAAACCAAGCGCATTGGAATTACGCGTGCTCATTTAGAAGAAGACGCCGGAAAAAATATTCACCCCGAAGGTTTGCCGTATTCGTTAGTGGATTATAATCGCGCGGGTGCACCGCTTCTCGAAATTGTTACGGAACCGGATATTGAAAGTGCGGAAGAAGGAAAAATTTTCCTGCAGGAACTACGAAATATTATTCGTTATTTGGGCGCATCTTCTTGTGATATGGAAAAAGGTACAATGCGTTGTGAGCCTAACATCTCTGTGCGTAAGCCGGGCGAAACCACCTTGCCGAATTATAAAGTAGAAGTTAAAAATATTAATTCATTTAAATTTGCGGAAAGTGCCGTGAATTACGAAATCGCGCGTCATACTGAAATGTTGAAAGAGGGGAAGACCCCCAAGCAGGTGACAATGGGTTGGAATGAAAAAGACAATTGCACCGTGGAGCAGAGAAGTAAGGAAGACGCGCAGGATTACCGTTATATGCCGGAACCGGACTTGCCGATTTTGCAATTTAGCAAAGAATATTTGGAAAACCTTAAAGCCCATATGCCGGAATTGCCCGCGCAAAAACGCTTGCGTTTTTTGGATGAATATAATTTGCCCGAAGCGGACGTGGAAAATTTGATAAACTGGAAAGAACTGGCTTTTTATTTTGAAGATGTGGTGAGTGAAATTGATGAGTGGTTAGTTCAAGAGTTAAATGTAGGGGCGGATATTATCCGCCCGCAAGAAGGGAAGATGGTATCTTCCCCTACAGATCGCCAAGGTTTAATAAAGCAAGCCGCCAACTGGTGCCTGCAGGATTTTAGCGCGCTTTTAAATAAAGAGTATCTTAACCCCTCGGACAGTAAAATAACGGCTGAAAATTTTGCCGAACTTTTAAAAATGATCCAATCTTCGCAAATTTCCAGCAGTGCCGCCAAACAGGTATTTAAAGTTATGTATGAAAAAGGCGGAGACCCGAGCAACATTGTGGAAGACTTAGGACTCGCTCAGGTTTCGGATGAGGGAGCTATTGCATCCGTTATTGAAAAGATGATAGCGGAAAACTCCAAAGCTGTGGAAGATTATAAAGCAGGTATGCAAAAAAGTTTTGGTTTTTTAGTGGGTCAAACCATGAAAGAACTTAAAGGCAAAGGCAACCCGCAAATCATCAACCAGCTTTTAAAACAAAAGTTGGAAAGTGGTAAGTAGCCTGCCTTGACGGTAGGCAGGTAAGTATCAAATATTAACAAAGGTCATCACCCTATGGGTGATGACCTTTGTGCTTTATGTATTAGAAAAATAATTTTAGTCAACTACCCCACATATGTGGGGTAGTTGACTAAAAGGAAATTTATTAAAGTTGGTTTGGTGGTAAAAAATTTTGAAACTTGCTACATTTGTAGCAAGTTTCAAAATTCGGAATGTGGGTTAGCGGTATTTCCTTTAGGGTCTTTCCCCGCAGCTCTGCTGCGGTGTGTGCCATCCCGAGTGCATCCGACCTGTCCGCCGTAGTCCCGACCAGTCGGGACTACGGCGGAAGGATCCCTTATCGCTGGTAAGTTTAAGGGATTCCTCGCTCAGACGCACCTGCCTGCTCCTCGAGTCTGAGCCTCGGAGTCGAAGACCGAACAGGTAGGTAATCGAATGATAATTTTCCAAAAAAATGGAAAAAATAATTTTAGTCAAACACCCAACATATGTGGGGTGTTTGACTAAAAAGAAATTTATTAGAAATTGAGTTTGTTGAAAAAAGTTACAAATGTAACAAAATTCAACAAGAAGATTTTTAGCTGAAAAAAATTGGCAAATAAATGAGCACGATTTTAACGGCCGTTAAAATCGTGCTCATAGGGATTTGAAAATTGATAAAAGAAAAACGCGGGGCAAGTATGGCTAGTACTGCTCCGCGTTTAGGGTTTGTAATGCGCTTGTTTTCTTGCCCGGTGAAAGCCATTCACCGGGGGTTTGCTTTACGCCTTTTTCCGGCGGGAGATGAGGCCCAGAGCCGCGAGGCCCAGGCCCATCATGGCGTATGTGGCGGGCTCGGGCACCGGGGAGGTGTGCATGGTGAATTGGAGGGTTACCCCATCCATGTCGCCGACCTGGCTGAAATTGGTCGTGTACGAGCGGGCGCCAATGCCCCAGTCCTCGTTGGCGGCGAAGGCCGTCCAGTCCGTGTTCGTGCCCCTGTTGAGAATGTCAATGAACAGGGCGGATCCGGGGTTATACGTGAAGGTTGATATGGGAATGATGAAATCCACACTTCCGTCCCCGACGATGTTCGGGTAGATCCGGCCATCGAAGGCCGTAAAAGACCCCGGGTTATCGGCGAACCCCGCCGAGAAAAACCCATCCAAATTCGACATTTTGACCGTCAAGTCCCAGTAGGGATTGGCGGGTAGGTTCGTCGTGGCCCACCCGAGCGACCTCAATCCGAGAGCCGTGATGTTGACCGGCATGGTCGGCATCGCCGACGGCCAGTATACTTGCTGGTACTGATTTCCCACGTACCAGTTTGCGAGCGGCCAGGCGTTGTTTGAATCGCCCGGGCCGATCGTTATCGACGCCGGATGATGTGCCGGCGGATGCGGATGAACGGTCGGGAGAGGGGTGATCATGGCGAGACCGTTTAATTTCTAGTGCCTGACATTGCCATTCTCTGCTATGCTTAAGCCATAAAATCGTGTATTTAGTACTAATTTTAATAATTTTTAACAGAAAGGATAAAAGTAGATGTTAAAAA
>JBBRWU010000085.1:0-4568 GCA_038249015.1 Candidatus Doudnaibacteriota bacterium
ACCGGAGCTTGTCAGTTTAATTAATTGCTGTTTTTCTTTTTTACTGAGCTTAATTTTATGTTTTTGTTGGTATTTGTTCATATGCCAACAGTATACCAGATATTGCCTCAACCATCAAAATTAAAAAAATGAGATACTAGAAAGCACTCTATAAGATTCCTTAACCCAAGCCTCAGCGACTTTTGGATATCGACTAGGTTCTGAATAACGGCTTACTGATGCTATCGCAAATATTACATTAAAAAAATTATCTTGAAAAGGCAATTACTGGCCAATAGCTGCTACGCTGCGCTGATTATCAGCACCTTGCCTCAGTACTTGAGCAGTGTGTATTAAATCTTGATTAGAGGTATACTCGGGGTTAACACAAAAAACTTTACAATTTTTAATATCCGAACCTTTTTGGTCTGCCCCTGCCTCTATAGGGCCTGAGCCTAAATCTAAAACGTTAGAATTATCCAATTCCTTGGGTTCTATTTCAAAAATTCTTAAGGCATCCTTTAAACTTCATCCATCACCAGGCGTTCTTTCCGTTCGGCTATATTCCCACTCCCTAAATTCTTCTGAAGGATAATCAGTCATAATTATAAGTTTTTCCCATGGCATTTCTTAAATTTTTTACCGCTCCCGCATGGGCAAGGGTCGTTTCTGCCGACTCCGTCGTATTTGGGGTCAGTTGCGCCTCCGGTTTGGGTTTGTCCGCTTGCAGATGAGGTTATTAAATCTTTCATAGGTTGTTGCTGGATCGGTTGTTGGTTCACTTGAATAGAAATATGGAAAAGCGTATAAACAATTTGCTTGTTAATTTCTTTAACCAAATTTTGGAACATTTGATAGCCTTCTTTTTTGTATTCCACCAGCGGGTCGCGCTGGCCGTAGCCGCGAAGACGCACACTGTCTCGCAAGTGGTCCATAGTGTCTAAATGTTCCATCCACAAATTATCAAGTGACTGCAGTGCTACAAACCTTTGCGCGCCCTCAAACACTTCTTTGGTCATTTCTTTCTCTTTGGCAGTCCATACATCTTCGGCTGTTTTATACAAAGCGTCTACAACGGCGAATTCTTTGTCCGCGGCGTTGCCGGCCGCTTCTTTTACACTGGAAATTAATTTTTGGTCAACCGGCAAAATGGTGTTTGCCATTTTAAACAAATCGTCCCAATTTTCTTTTTTACTGCCGTGCTCATCAATTTGGATTAAATGAAAGGTTGTAAGATCGGAAATTTCGTCTTTGACCATGCTTAAAATATCACTCTTCAAATCAACTTCCTTGCTTTCGTCCGTACCCGCCAAATATCCGCGGCGTTTTTTATAAATAATGTTGCGCTGATGGTTTAAGACATCATCAAATTCCAAAACGCTTTTTCTGGTGTCAAAGTTTAAGCCTTCAATTTTCTTTTGCGCGGATTCAATGGATTTGCTTACCATGCCGTGCTCTATGGGCTGGTCGTCCGGCAGGCCCCAGCGGGTCATTAAGCCCTTCATGCGTTCGCCGCCGAATAAACGCATAAGATCGTCTTCCATGCTCACAAAAAACTGCGAAGAACCGGGGTCTCCCTGGCGCCCGGCACGGCCGCGTAACTGATTATCTATACGGCGGGATTCGTGCCGTTCGGTTCCCAAAATATGCAAACCGCCTGCTTCCCGCACTGCTTTAGCTTCTGCTTGATCTATGGGGTTGCCGCCCAATAAAATGTCCACACCACGGCCGGCAATGTTTGTGGCGAGTGTAATTTGGCCCGGGCGCCCTGCTTGGGAAATAATATGCGCTTCACGCTCGTGGTTTTTTGCGTTTAACAATTCAAAAGGCAAGCCTTCCTGCTTTAAAATTTCCGCGAGCATTTCGTTTTTAGCAATGCTCACAGTACCAATAAGCACCGGCTGACCTTTTTTGTGGCGCTCTTTAACTTCTTTGGCAATGGCCTTAAATTTTGCTTCTTCTGATTTATAAACCATATCCGGCAAATCCTGCCTGACCATTTCTTTGTTGGTTGGAATTTGCTCTACTGTCAGCTGATAAATTTTAAAGAATTCCTCTTCTTCGGTTTTGGCCGTGCCAGTCATGCCTGAAAGTTTTTTATACAAACGGAACAAATTTTGGAAGGTGATAGTAGCTAGAGTTTTGCTTTCGGCTTGAATTTTTACGTTCTCCTTGGCTTCAATAGCCTGATGCAAACCTTCGCTGTAACGGCGGCCAAACATTAGTCGTCCTGTAAATTCGTCTACAATGATAATTTCCCCGTCGCGCACCACATAATCTCTGTCTTTTAAATAATTACCACGGGCGCGCAAAGCCTGCTCAATGTGATGGATGGTGGTTACACCTTTGGAAGTATCGTAAATATTCGGGATATTGAGAATTTTTTCAATTTTGGAAATGCCTTCATCCGTTAAAGAAGAACTTTTCCGTTTTTCGTCTTTGGTAAAATCTGGACCTTCGGAAAGTTTGTCCACAAGTTTGGCAAATTGGTAATATTTGTCAGTCGGGTCAGTGTCCGGCATGGAAATAATGAGCGGCGTGCGAGCTTCGTCTATTAAAATGCTGTCCACTTCGTCCACAATGGCATAAAAAAGCTCGCGCTGGGAAAGCTGATTAACGCTCTGAACCATATTGTCGCGCAAAAAATCAAAACCAAATTCGTTATTGGTACCGTAGGTAATATCTGCGCCATATGCCTCGCGGCGGGATATGGGCTTCATATGTTTAACATCCAAAACCAAGCCCTCGATTTCCCCTTCCATTTTATCTATTTCTTCCTGCTCCGGCTTATAGGTTGGCTCATATAAAAAGCTGGCTTCGTGCTGAATGGAAGCCACGCTCAGGCCAAGATAATGGTAAATCGGTCCCATAAGAGAGGCTTGCCACCTGGCCAAGTAATCATTAACCGTAACCAAATGCGCGCCGCGCCCGGCCAAAGCAAAAAGCGCCAACGGCAAAACTGCAGTGTTAGTTTTGCCTTCACCTGTTTTCATTTCCGCAATTTTACTGTCAGCCAAAGCAAACCCACCGACAATCTGCACATCATAATGAAATTTGCCTATGCTTCTTTGCATAGCTTCGCGGGTCAGCGCAAAAACCCTGGGTGAAATTTCTTTAAGATATTCAAAAACTTCTTCGTCTACATTCTTGGTATCTTTTCCGCCTGAGGCGGATCCGCCTATGGCGGAAATCTTTAATCTGAAATCTTTAATCTCCTGCTGTATTTGTTCCTGGGAAAGTTTTGCAACTTCATCTTTAAAACTGTTAACCAAAGTTAACTCTTTTCCGTATTTCTGCAAAGGACTAGATTCCCCGCCAAAAAATTTGTTAAAAAATGACATAAGTCCACAAATACACAAATACCACGAATTTCACGAATAAAAAATCCGTATGTTCTGTGAGAATAATTGATAAAAAACATTAAACGATTACTGAATTATAACAAAAATCGACAAAAATGAAAAGGCCGCCCATAGCCTTTACTTCTTTGCCTTGAGCGGCAGTAAACGACGGCCGAACAGTTCAACGAACCGTTTGATCGTCATGGTTTCCACGATGATTGCGGATGAGCCCGCAAAAAATGTCTTTTCGCGATAAACCACGACAACCTCTGCCCCATTGGGCAAAAAGTCCACTGATTGCAATTCGTACGATTTCATGTTTTTTCTCATTCTTTGCAGGCAAGCCGGCACGCTTGTTTTTCTCGCGATGGTGAATTTGTGCTGGCAAATAAATAATCTTTCATTATTCATTTGCCAATCTAAATTCTTTAATTATTTTAAATTACGTTTGCATTAGCGTACTAGTACGTTGATACAATAATTTTGTACTTTTAGCGGCCGGAATATTTATTCCGGCCGCTAAACATTTATTCTGCTTTTCCATCTAAATAATCCGCATAGGCTTGCATATCAAAGTGCCCGTGGCCGCTTAAGTTAAACAGAATGGTTTTTGCTTTTCCTTCTTTTTTGCATTTTAAGGATTCATCAATAGCGGCTTTAATGGCAAAGGTAGATTCCGGAGCTGGGACTATTCCCTGGTTTCTGGCAAATATTATCCCGGCTTCAAGCGCGTCTTTGCTTTCCAAAGCTACGGCTTCAATAATTTTATTTTCATACAATGCGCTGACTATTGGGGAAGCGCCGTGATACCTTAAACCGCCCGCGTGAATTTTTGGCGGCATAAACTGCGCTCCCAGAGTTTTCATTTTCATTAACGGTGTCATTTGAGCGCTATCGCCAAAATCGTATTCATATTTTCCTTCGGTTAAACTCGGGCAGGCTTTCGGCTCAACGGCAATGGCGCGAAGTTGTGGCTTTTTACCGGACAGCCTATCTGCCAAAAAGGGAAAAGAAATCCCAGCAAAATTACTGCCTCCGCCATGGCAGCCGATTATAATGTCCGGATAATCCCCTGCTTTTTCCATTTGTTTTTTTGCCTCCTGACCGATTATGGTTTGGTGCAACAAAACATGGTTCATAACACTGCCTAAGAGCCTATCCACAGTCTCTCCCACCACAATTATGGTATAATATCTAGTATATTAACCTTTAATCAAAAAATATGAGACAGACATACCCCAGTGACAT
>JBBRWU010000086.1:0-4513 GCA_038249015.1 Candidatus Doudnaibacteriota bacterium
ACCAATTTAGGCCTTCAGAAATTGTGAAGGAAGTTTTAAGTATGTTGAAAGAGCGCGACAGACAAATACTCATAAATCGCTATGGATTAGAGGGTCAAGAAACTAAAACTCTTGCAGCTATCGGTCAGGAACAAAATTTAACTCGTGAACGTGTAAGACAAATTGAAAAAGATTTACTTAAAACGCTTAAAAAAACCAGTCTTAAAAGTCCGGCTTTCGGCGAAGCAAAAGATTTTGTTATTAATATAATTGCCGAGCACGGCAGAATTATAGCTGAAGAAGGATTGCTGATGCATTTAAATATTTCCGAGCAAAAAGAAAAAAATGCTTTAATTTTTATTTTACATTTAGTACAAGAATTAGAACATTTTATTCATGATAACTATAAAAAGAGTTGGGTGACGGTTTTATTTAAGGAAGATTTATTACATAATTTTGTCGCGGAAAGCAAACAAATTATCGGTTCAAAAAATGAACCTGTGAATGCCGATGGTTTTTTAGAAAATTTCAAACAAACTCAATTTTATTTGGAAAATCAGGATCAGTTGCCGGATAAAGTTATTTTAAATTATTTAGAATTGGCTGTAGAAATTGAAAAAAATGTTTTTGGACATTGGGGGCTTTCTTTATGGAAAGAGGTCAAGCCCAAAGATGTTGGTGATAAGGCCTATCTGGTTATGAAACATAATAAAAAACCAGAACACTATTCGACTATCACCGAAATGATTAACAAGTCCAAATTTGACGCCAGGGTTGCTTACAAAGAAACCGTGCATAACGAGTTAATTAAAGACCCGCGTTTTATTTTAATCGGCCGGGGTATTTACGCACTGTCGGAATGGGGCTATAAACCGGGTGTGGTTGCCGATGTTATCTCCGAAATTTTAAAAAAGGCCGAGCAGCCGCTTGCCAAAGAAAAAATTATTGAAGAAGTTTTAAAACGCAGAGTGGTCAAAAAAAACACCATTTTAGTGGGGCTGTCTAACAAAAAATTCTTTCGCAAAGTCGGAAAAAATTCTTATGCTTTAGCGCAATAGCTTATTGTACTTTTTAAAGCAACCGATCAACATTTTTAAAATACAAATGGAAATTTTAAAGGAAATTTTGCCTAATTTTACAGATATTTTTCAGATTGCCTTCCTGGTAGTTTTTAAATACTATGGGTGGGTGCTTTTTATTATAGGGCTTATTTATATGTTATGGCGATTGTATTACGTTGAAATTGAGCACCAATACATTAATAGCCAAGAATGGATTTTCTTAAATATCAAAGTGCCAAGAGAAAATATGGTTAGCACTTTGGCGGTTGAATCTATTTTTACACAGATGCACGCACTTCATACAGGGAAAACCTTCGCAAACAAGTTTGTTGAAGGACAAATCCAACTTTGGTATTCCTTAGAAATTGTTAGTATGGGAGGAAAAATTTCTTTTTTGGTTCGTATTCCAACCAAAATGAAAGACGTGGTAGAGTCGGCATTTTATTCCCATTATCCTCAAGCGGAAATTAGTGAGGCCACGGATTATATGGAGAATTTTAATTACGATCCGGACAAACCCGGCGAGTATGACATTTTTGGTTCGGAATGGAAATTGACCGAGGATGCCATGATTCCTATAAAGACTTATAAAGATTTTGAACATACGGCTGCAGAGGAAACGGTCATTGATCCATTGGCTAATTTTTTTGAAGGCTTAGCTAAAATTCAGCCACACGAAATGATAGCTTATCAAATAATTATTCAGCCATTATCCGATGAGGATTGGAAATTTAGGGCTGATAAAAAAGTTAAGCAACTAACGGGTGAAGAGATACCACACGAAGCAAGTTTTTGGCATTTAATAATGATACCTTTTGTGTGGTTTGCCAATTTTAGCTACAGTGATACGTTTTTTGTGGGTAGCAATGGACACGGTACAGATGAAAATAAACCGAAGAATAATTGGTTAAGTATGACCGAAATGCAAAAAGAACGGGTAAATTTAGTTGAACAAAAAGCGGGTAAGCCCGGTTACAAGACTAAAATTAGAATGATCTATATTGCTCCAGCAGATAAAATAGATATGTCGCGGAAAGGGCTAATGTCAGGACTTTACAGGCCATTAGGTTCAGCTATGAGAAATAAACTTAAGCCCGATATGAGTAACACTTGGGTCGGGGTTGACGAAGCATTTTCTAAAACTTTAGAAAAACCGTATTTGGATTGGCTACTGAAAAATAAAAAAAGGAAAATAATCAAAGGTTTTAAACAACGCAATATTCATATTGGGTCACCGATGTTTATTATGAATGTGGAAGAAATTGCTACTCTGTATCATTTTCCTATAACCACCAAAACCACCACCGCACCTTCGGCTATTGAAAAAACCGATAGTAAAAAATCCCAACCCCCATCAGATTTGCCCATTGCCGGAGCTGATTCAGGGTTTTAAGATAAGTTGGAAACACAAAAGTCTAAAATCAATACTATGGAAAACCCAAACCATGAAGATATAATTACCGTTTTTGCCAAAACTAACTTCCGTAATCAGGAAGTGCCTTTTGGTATTAAAACCGATGACCGGCGTCGGCATATGTATTTAATCGGGAAAACCGGTATGGGTAAAACCACATTAATGGAGAATATGGTCATCCAGGACATCAGAAATGGCCATGGCGTGGCGTTTTTGGACCCGCACGGGGATTCGGTCCAGCGGATTTTAGACTCCATCCCAGCCAATCGTGTGAACGACGTTATTTATTTTAACCCCGCTGATTTGGAGTATCCGGTGGCCTTTAACATTTTGGAAGCCGTGGACACCAAGTACAAACATTTGGTGGCCTCCGGGCTTATGGGTGTGTTTACCAAAATTTGGGCTAACCTTTGGTCAGCCAGAATGGAATATATTTTAAACAACACCATTCTAGCGTTACTTGATAGTCCGGGGAATACCCTGCTCGGGATCACCCGCATGTACGTGGACAAAAAGTACCGTAAAAAAATTGTGGACAATGTTAAAGACCCGATGGTTAAAGCTTTTTGGACGGATGAATATGCAAATTATAATGAAAAGTATCGAACCGAGGCCATTGCCCCGATCCAAAATAAAGTCGGGCAGTTTTTGTCGTCCGGAATCGTTCGCAATATTGTGGGTCAGCCCAAAAGTACAATAGACCTTCGCGAAATAATGGATAAGAAAAAAATCTTGATTATGGATTTGTCCAAAGGTAAAGTGGGTGAAGACAACAGCGCACTTTTGGGAGCGATGATAGTAACCAAATTACAGTTAGCGGCCATGTCACGCACCGATATACCGGAAAAGGAACGTACCGACTTTTATTTATACGTGGATGAATTCCAAAATTTTGCCACAGACAGCTTTGCCACCATTTTGTCGGAAGCCAGAAAATACCGTCTAAATTTAATTGTGGGACATCAATACATTGGTCAGTTGGTTCAGGAACGAAACACCAAAGTTCGCGATGCCATATTCGGTAACGTGGGTACGCTGGTGGTTTTCCGAGTGGGCGCGGAAGACGCGGAATTTTTAGTTCGGGAATTTGACCCGATTTTTACGGAAGTAGATATTGTAAACTTGCCTAAATATCATATTATTTTAAAGTTGATGATAAATGGCATCGCTTCCGACCCATTTTCCGCGATTACCTTATCGCCAAATGAAGGTTTTGTTACCAATAACGGTGAGAAGACAATCAAAGTTTCCAGGGAAAGGTACAGTAACCCGGTAGCGGAAGTGGAAGAAAAAATTACCCGTTGGATGGGCTCGGATTTACACGAAGCTTCGGCTTTATTAATCGGCAGTAGTTCTGAAGCGCAGGAACCGGAAACGGTTGAAATGTTTTCCCCCGCAGCTCAGTTAGCCGAGCCCGTTGGGCAAAAAGTTCAAGCAGAACCTTTAAAACAAGAAGTTGTGCCACAACAACAGCCTGCTAGAAATAGGCATCAGCCCTACGATTCAAGTAACCGCAACGCTTCCAGACGGCAAGAACAGCATCATTCAAACAAGCATAAGACCACTTCAGGTAATAAAAGCCAACCCCAAAGAAAAGTAAATCCAATTTGGAACCAAGTAGCTAGTATTCATAACCAAAAAACCGAGCAAATAAAACAAAAAAATAAGGAAGTCGCGGAGAAACTATTTGCAGCAGAACCTCCTCAAGAACGCCCTCATACTCCTTCCATTCCTACAGTTGAGCCCCGCGATGTTAATCATGGGCAAGAAGTAAACCCAAACCCCAGAACAACTCTTAACCCCGGGGAATCCCACACTTTTACAGATTTATAAAGCAATTTAAAAAACGGATCATATGGAATTTAACCATATCAATACCATAACAAACCTTGGTGTCATTCTGAACGCGAATGCATCTGAGCGTGAAGAATCTCTTAAATAAGGGATCCTTCGTCGGCTGCACTTCTCAGGATGACGCCGATAGAAGTATGGGCTGACAGTTAATCCCGCTAAATTCCTTTAGAGCCTGTTTGAAAACCTCAATATGTTGTAAAATAAG
>JBBRWU010000087.1:0-4508 GCA_038249015.1 Candidatus Doudnaibacteriota bacterium
AAATTCAATTCGTATTTTTACCCTCAAAAAGATCGAAAACCCTAGGAAATCAAGAATTGTGATCGACAGTGAACTATTTTTACCGCTTTCCGATAAAATTTTTGCCGGAAAAAAGCACTAGAGATTAAACGCTTACGTTTGTGTATCAAATTTTTCGTTTCAAAAATTTTTCCACACCTGGCTGGCTTATTCTGCTTTTGGTGCCAGTAGTAATAATCTATTTTAATTATGCGCCAACGGCCTTTGATTATTTTGGGTTTAGTTTGAACCAAATAGACAATAAGCTCGTTCTTGGCATTTTATTTTTATTACCTTTGTACGCTATATACTATCTGATTAGCTACGCGGTACAAGCATTTTTAAAAACGAATTCTTATTTGGAAACAAAGGACGGATTTTTAAATTTTATTATGTTGTCAAAAATAAAATGGAGTGTGCCTATAAACTCAATAACGGCAATGGACGGCACACAAGGACAGCGTTCAATGAAAGCAGATTTTTTGAAAGCGATACTTTCAAGGCGTAGCGGAGCAAGCTTAATCGGCTTTAGTTTTAGCGCACAAAATCAAATTTATGTCGTAAAGCCGTTTTTGGAAAATTTTGAAAATTTCAAACAGACAATAATTAGCTTAAATCCTTCTGTAAAATTTGAGGATATAACCGATAAGGTTGACAAAGATTTTGGCAACCTAGACTTAGGCAAAGCACTGCAAGAAAAAGTTCAAGGCTCGCCAGTTTTAACTGGAATAGGCAAAATTTTATCAAAAATTAATTTTGCTACCGGCTTTATTATCGCTTTAGTTATTACTTTTTTATTAATTTTTTGGCTGGTTATGGCGACTGGCCCAAAATAACAATTAGACTCTTCTCCATTTACCGTGATACCGTATCATCCTTTCCGGCAAAAATGGCGATTTAATGATTTTAAAGGTATGGTTGAAAAAGAGATTATTAAACTTTTTTAACTATGCTCCTACCATCATCAGATCCCAAGCTTTCCCTGTTCCAACTAGTATCTTGACAATTTAATTATGGAACACTATAATTAAGGCATAATTAACTTTGCCTTAATGAAACAATCAAAAATAAAATTTAATAATGCCGATTTTAAATTTTTAAATAATAAGCAGAAAGAAAAATTAACAATCCGCGTCCTGCGCCGTATTCAAATACTGGCGATGGCTGCCAAAGGAGTTTCGGATACACATATCGCGAAGACTTTATCTGTCGGTAGAACCACGGTTTGGAGAACTCTTAAACGATTTGAAGATCAGGGGGTTAAAAAGGCCTTAGAGGAACAACATCGTCCCGGCCAGCCCACAACTCATACTGACAAACAAGACGCTTCCTTAATTGCTATGGCATGCACCGATGCCCCCACTGGGCATAAACATTGGACAGTCAGGTTATTAGCCGAAACAGCGGCTAATAACCCCGCACTCCCTAAACTCTCACGTGAAGCTGTAAGGCTGCTACTGAAACAACAGGACTGCAAGCCGTGGCTTAAAAAAAATGTGGTGCATAGCCAAGATTACGCCTGAATACAGAAAAAGAATATATGACCTGATTAAACTTTATGGCCGTAAATATGACCCTAAAAGGCCTATTATCTGCATGGATGAGAAAAGCAAGCAGTCGCTTGCGGACAGTCGAACATCTTTACCGGCTAAACCAGGACAAATATTTAAACAAGACTATGAATATATCCGTAAAGGCAGTAGAAACATCTTTGTAGCGGTAGAACCAAAGGGTGGCAAACGGATAACTGCGGTAACACTACGCCGAACCAAACAGGATTTTGCTAAGTTCATGGAAAAATTAACCAAATCATATCCTAATGCAGAAATTTTAATAATAGTACTCGATAATCTAAATATACATTTCCCCACGTCTTTTTTTGAAACTTTTAGCACAACAAAAGCTAATAGGTTGCTGAAAAAAATTGAATTCCATTACACTCCCAAACATGCTTCCTGGCTGAACATGGCTGAAATCGAAATTGGAATATTTGATGCCCAGTGCTTAGGCGGGCGCAGAATCGCAAATGAAGAAAAGTTAATTAAAGAAGTTAAGGCGCTGACCGCGTATCGCAATCATCATAAAAAACAAATCCACTGGACATTCACCAAGAAGAAAGCCGATGTCAAATTAAGCAAATACTATGTTTCATAATTAAATTGTCAGACTACTAGTCAAGAAAGAATGAAAATGACAGATAAAATGGTCGGTTACGAAAAACAAAGAGATGAGCTGGAGGCAAAATTACCAACAGTATGGTCTGAAGAGGATGACAGGCGGCAAAAAGGTCAGGATGCTTATGACAAGACTAAAGAAAATTTTTTAAAGTAAGTTAAAACAAATGAAAGTAGAAACCGCTTACTTTATATTTCTTATAAAATTTAAAAAATAGTAAATTTAACCCTAATGCTTATCCATAAAAAAATTTACAACAAAATACTTGTTGTGGCTATCTTTTTAATAGCGGCAGGATGCGATAAAAATTCTACGCCAGTTAATCCAATTCAAAACAACCCCGCTGCGACTCAAAACTCGGTAGTTCAGCCGCCCGTTACTACTAATCAAAATAAAGAAACTAAACCGATTGCAAAAGAATGCACAGAAGCTCCAGCGACTACGGAAATTGGGAGAGATGTATATCCAATAGCCGAAAAATATAAACATCTACAATTTTTGGGACAGCTTTTTACCGCCTCTGATTGTAGTAGTCAGCGATTGAGCAAAATTTTTGGAGTAAAGGGTGATGAATACACTCAAGGGGCTTTGATAACTTTGAACGCCGCGCCTTCTGTTGAATTTTTATCTACATTAAAAACTGTAGGTTTTATATGTTCTGAACAAAAATCGGAATCTACTTGTATCCAGTGGCAATTAGATAAAACTGTTAAGGTGCTGGGTATTTTAAAATTAAAACCTTACGCGAATGAAATTAAGCAGGACGACTGCTATATTTGCGGTTAAAAATATGGAACAAATATCTACATCTATCTTACGGCCTACCATAGCAGAAAGGATTTCGTCTTACTTAATAGCGTTTCTTAATGCTTTTTTATCCGGGGAAGCTTTATTTGATACTTTGACTGGCAATAGATTTCCAGGGGCTGATAGTACTCGGTTTTTGTTTGGGTTGTGGTTTTTTGGGGTTTTCATTTTTAGTATATACAGTTTTACCAAGCCCTCGTGGAAAAAATTTGCGGCCTTAGTTTTTGTTTTGTTACTAGAAGTTGGATTCTTTTTTTATTCATTGATGGGCGCGATAACCTAATTTTTTATTTAGGGAGTTAGTAGTCCAAAGTCGCGCGCACGGTGGGCGGGGCAAGCGGCTTTACAGTAATCAAATTGTTTTTTTGTGTCTGGTCGTTCCCAAAAAAGTGTTCCGCGGCTCTGCGGCGGTTTGAGCCCAAAGGCGGCGGCGAGGGCGGCGGTAAAAATTCATTTTCCCCACACCCCTTTTTCTTTTTGCCGCCGCCCCGCCGTGCATCACAGAATGGCGCGCCTGCGGCGCGCCACATCATCAAAATTCTGTTTCAGAATTTTCTTTAAAAAAAGTTCGGAGCTTGTCCAATAGGGACAGCCAATTTTCAAAAATTTGATTTTGTGATGTTGCCCCCTCGCCGCTTCCACCTTCGCCAAGGCTTCGGCGGACAAGTCGCGGCTCGCCCCTGCCGCCGTCTGCATCTGCAAGGAGTTCTCATGGCTTTTTTGCCATCAGGACAATTTGCCGATTGTGCAGGAGAGGGTTCGGTGCCGCAAAGCGGCACTAACACGAAGTGTTAAAGCCAATTCTTTTTTCCCGCCTCCGGCGGGAACTGCAAAGATGCAATTCTGTCCAAAAGCGATTTTAGAAACTAAGAGACTGTGGATAGGCTCTAACAAGAAATTTATGAGCAAATTCTTTCTTTACGCGCGGAAGTCCACCGACGAAGCTGACAGGCAAGTTTTATCCATTGAAGCCCAAATTTACGAGCTGAAAGAATTTGCCGAGCGAGAGCGTTTGGAAATAGTAAATACTTTTGTAGAAAGCCAAACCGCCAAAGAGCCTGGACGGCCAATTTTTAATGAAATGCTCTCGCTCTTGGAAAAGGGAATGGCAGAGGGAATTTTAAGCTGGCATCCGGACAGGTTAGCTAGAAATTCTGTTGATGGCGGACGAATAATATACCTTGTGGACACAGGCAAACTTTGCCAGCTAAAATTCCCAACCTTTTGGTTTGAAAACACCCCACAGGGCAAATTTATGCTTAGCATAGCTTTTGGGCAGAGCAAATACTACATAGATAACCTTTCAGAGAATGTGAAAAGAGGCTTACGCCAAAAGGTCAGAAAAGGCGAATTTCCGGGTGTTGCACCCATAGGCTACCTAAACGACCTTACAACCCACAAAATAGTTAAAGACGAAAAGAAAATTCGCCTTGTGGTTAAGATGTTCAAACTTTACTCCTCAGGCAACTATTCTATGAAAGGTTTAAGGGAAGAAGTATTTGCATTGG
>JBBRWU010000088.1:0-4480 GCA_038249015.1 Candidatus Doudnaibacteriota bacterium
AGTTGGTATTGCTGTGAAGATGTGGATATGACACTTAGGCTCAAAAATTTATTTGCTCCAAAATTAATTGAAGACGGTTTGCAGAAAATTTTTACAGAGATTGAAATGCCGCTCGTAGAAGTTTTGGGTAGTATGGAAAAAAATGGTATAAAATTGGACAGTCAATTTTTAAACCGAATTTCCGGGGAAGTGGAAATAGATATTAAACAACTGGAAAGCGATATTTATAAGCTTACCGACCAGGAATTTAATATTAATTCCCCCAAACAGCTGAAAGAAGTTTTGTTTGAAAAAATGGGACTTGTTCCCATTGAAAACCGAAAAAATAAAAGCGGGCTTTCTACCGCGGCCGGGGAGTTGGAAAAAATGCTGGGCCAGCACGCGGTAATTCCAAAAATTATGGAGTACCGCGAACTTGCAAAACTGCAATCTACGTACCTATTGGCTTTGCCGGAATTGGTAAATAAAAAAACCGGGCGCGTACATACCAGTTACAACCAAACCGTTGCGGCTACGGGCAGATTATCGTCCAGTGACCCCAATTTGCAGAACATTCCTATTCGCGGGGAAGGCATTGGCAGCCGGGTGCGTCAGGCTTTTGTGGCGGGAAAAGGCTATAAATTGCTTTCCATAGATTACAGCCAAATTGAACTGCGGGTGGTGGCGCATTTGTCCGGCGACAAAAAAATGCTGGAAGTTTTTAAGAACAATGAAGACATCCACAGTAAAACCGCTATGGAAATTTTTGGGGTGGACAAGGACAATGTAACCAAAGACATGCGACGCGACGCCAAAACAATAAATTTTGGGATTCTTTACGGCCTCTCGAGTTTTGGTTTGTCTTCCAGAATCGGGGAAATAAACCGAGCCGAGGCCAAAGAATTTATTGCCAAATATTTTTCGGCTTATCCGGCCGTGGAAAGTTATATTGAACAAATTAAATTACAAGTCAACCAGGAAGGTTTTGTAAAAAATGAGCTGGGTCGTTTGCGAAAGTTTCCGGAAATTCGTTCCTCACAATTTTTCATTCGCGCCGCGGCAGAGCGGGCAGCGGTAAATTTTCCCATTCAGTCACTGGCTGCGGACGTAATTAAAGTAGCCATGATAAATATTCATAAAGTGATTAGCCAAGAGGCAATAGAAAATAGTGAAATCAAAATGCTTTTGCAAGTTCACGATGAATTGGTGTTTGAAGTTAAGGAAGGCAAAGTGGAAGCGTGGGCTAAAAAACTTATTCCGTTAATGGAAGAGGCAATAAAACTCTCGGTGCCGATTAAAGTGGAAGCTAAGGTAGGGGATAATTGGGGAGAGATGGAAGAATTGAGCAAGATTAATTAAGATTTAAAAGATTGAGCAAGATTTGTGACTGAAAAAGAGCAAGGGCTCGTTGTGGATAAATAAGCTTGACGAAGGGTATACAATCGTATACCCTTATAATATATAAAATAAATTTAAATTTATGGATGAAACAAAAAATAACCAAATAGAAATTTATAAGGCCCCGGAGGGGCCGCAAATACAGGTTAAGTTTGAGGGTGAGACGATCTGGCTTACTTTAAATCAAATTGCCGGTCTTTTTGGCACGCAAAAAGCCGCTATTTCAAAGCATATTAATAATATATATAATTCTGCAGAGCTAAGCTCTAAAGCAACTGTTTCCAAAATGGAAACAGTTCAAGTTGAAGGTGGAAGAGAGGTAAAGAGAAAAATCGAGTATTTTAATTTGGATATGATAATCTCAGTGGGTTATAGGGTTAATTCCTCCAGGGCTACGCAATTTCGTGTTTGGGCAACGCAGAGGTTAAGGGATTATATCGTAAAAGGTTATGCGGTAAATGAAAAACGGTTAAAGGAAGAGCACGACTTAAAAATGAAAGAACTACAACAGACGGCTCGGTTGTTTCAGAATGTAATAGAAGCCCAAAAAGCCCAAGGTTATGAAAAAGATTTGCTGAATATCATTACCGACTATGCCAACACTTGGGCAATTTTGAATTTATACGACAAGGGCGAATTAAGTGTTGCTGATGTTAGCAAGAAAAAGTCCACCAGTTTAGAATACGAAGAAGTTAAAAAGTCCATAGAAAAATTCAAGAGCCGTTTGGGAACCAAAAAAGAAGCGGGTAGTTTATTTGGTCAGGAATCCGGTGAGAAGTTTAAGGCGGTACTGGGAAGTATTAGCCAAACCTTTGGCGGTAAAGATTTGTATCCTTCTATAGAAGAAAAAGCCGCCCATCTTTTGTACTTTTGCATTAAAGACCATCCGTTTGCCGACGGCAATAAGCGGATAGGCTCTTTAATTTTTTTAATTTTTTTGGTTCAAAATAATTTTTTAATAAATAAAAAAGGTGAGCGGAAAATTAATGACAATGCCTTGGCGGCTTTGGCTTTGCTGGTTGCCGAAAGCAAGCCCGGCCAAAAAGAAATTATGGTGAGCCTTATTGTTAACCTTATTAAAACCAAGTAATAAAAAAACTGCTCCATAAAATATATGGGGCAGTTTTTGAGGCTGAGATTACTTTTCAATATTTATTTTTCCGCTTCCGCCGCCATCACAGGTAATAAAAGTGTCGCCTTCGATTCTTGGTCGCAAAATTTGATAGTCCAACGCTGCAATTTTGAAAGTTTGGCCGTTGGCTTTTATAGTATGGGCAACCTTGTCGCGGTTATCCAACATGACGTAGGAGTTTACTTTTACCGACATAGTTCCGGGGTTGGCACTGCAATTAACGAATTGATAGCGATATGGATAAGCCTTAATAGCTTCACCATAAGAGAGTTTTTTTGTTATATTGGTGTTTGGTGTGGTGGTGGCAGGGTTCGGTGTTTGGGCATTAGGGTCGCCTTGCACAAATTCTCTGCCTATTTGGTTTTGGCCTTCCAGGCGAAGTTTACTATTTTTTTGCCTTTGGTTGATATAATACCCACTAACCGCAATAATAATTAACAAAATAAGCCCGCAGGCAGTGTAGAAGTATTTTTTATTTGTAATATTAAACATATAAATAAGTCTTTAATTGTAATTTGTTGTGCATTTATGCTTAAATTAACGTTTTATATCGTTAAATGTTACTCCTTAGGTTAAGTATAGCAATAAATCGGCAATTTGCTATACTATCTAGGCGACCCTGAATTCAAGGACAATAATACTTTTTTAAAAAGTTCTATTTTTAAATACAAATGAAAAAAATCCTCAAGAAATTAGAAATCTTTTTAAGTTTTATGTTTCATGCAATTGCCGGTATATTTTTAAAATAAAAGTTCTTCGCAGTCCCGATGCTTTATCGGGAAGTTCAATAACCTTGGCTCGGAAAGAGTTTTAAAAGACTCTTTAGCTCATTCTACGCCGCGAATAAAAAACGTTCCTCCCCAATAAAGGGCAAGGAACGTTTTTAAAATATTGAGCTACTTGATTTTGGCAATGGCTTTGGCCATGCGGGATTTTCTTCTGGAGGCGGTATTTTTATGAATAACACCGGTTTTGGTGGCCTTGTCCAAGGTGGACATGGCTTTTTTCATAGCGTCCGAAGCTTCGGTTTTTTTGCCGGCGGTAATCAATTTTTTCACTTCCTTGACCGCTTCTTTAAATTTATCTTTGGTGGTGATGTTGCGTTTGCGTCTACGAATAGACTGGCGCATGGCCTTAGCGGCCGATTTAGTATTGGGCATAGTAGTATTAAATTAAAATTTAAAAATCAAAATTAAAAATTGACTGTTTATCCCGTTAAATTAATAAATATATTACTTAATAATTTATATCAGGACGACTTGAATATATTAGCAGTTTATAGCATAAATGACAAGACCCTGGCCAGTGTATCTACATACTTGGTAGATGCAAAGGCACAGGGACTTGAAGGTTGTGGTCGTTTTTATTCTTCCGGCCGGATAATTACCAGGCCGATTCTCATAAAATGTTTTGGGCCAGCTTTTGCGGTGACGCTGACCCAGCGATTAATGGGGAGCAAAACGCGTACGCCCCATAACTTTTCCCTTTCTTCGCGGTGGGCAATCATCTCGGCGGTGACGCCGAGTTCACATGGTTTGTGAGACCAGCACTTGATCTTGCGGGAGAAGTGTCCCTCCGAGGTGTCACGGCTCTCTTCGACCGATGGCCTAAAAGCCCTGATTCCATGGACATCCGAGACCCATTCCCGAGTCTCCAACATGGCGCGCAATTTGACGGCTGCGCCGGTTGGCTCGTGAGAGCCGAACATTACGCCGGCTCCGGGAGCCAGAGTGATGTACTTGCCTACTCGCAGGCTGTAGGAGCCTCCGGTGAACCACACTACATCGCCCATGGCGTTGTAGGTGTTGGTCTCAATCGAAGTTCTCTTATAGCCTTGAATTACGAAACCCCTAATTCCTTAACAATCTGATATACTTTTCTTGGGGGGAGCTTCCTTGCTTTTAGCAAGAAAACCTGCCCCAATAAAAGTAACAAAATATCAATGCCATGAAAGATAACAAACTCTTTCAA
>JBBRWU010000089.1:0-4434 GCA_038249015.1 Candidatus Doudnaibacteriota bacterium
GGCCTGAGGTTCTGAAAAAATTGGGAATCGACGAAATTAAATATTTTGATTTTGAGGAAAAAACCGACTAAAAAGCACTAAAAACTAAACACCCAAGCACTAGAAATTAAACGGTTACCTTCATTTACACTGCCCTCCTTTTAGAACAGCTAATCAGTATACAATTTTTATTAAGTAAAGTCAAGAGTAAAAAAAAGCGTGTCAAAAAAAAGCGCTCGGACCCAACAGGATCCGCGCTAGGCGAGGTGCCGATTCAAACCGCAAAGGCCGGTTGCAAACCGGGGTTCGCAAAGGAATTTGCCGACGGTGCAGTCGAAGCACGTTTGAGCCCGAAGGCTCTAAATTGCGAAATGCTTCGGCTTGCGTGCCCGCAAATTTCTACTAGCCGGTGGCTCTTTTGCAGAGTTACGGCAAAGCCGATATCGGCAATAATGCTGGCTAAGGCGGTACCTAGTTCCCGGTTACCCAGAAGTCTTGGAAAAGCCCAGAGCAGGGTTAGGCGAAGTGCGGTATTAATCCCTTCAACCAGCAGGAGCTGTTTTAAGCTCTCGCTCGAACCTTTAAAGATTCTATTTGCAGGCGGGAGGAAGCGGTCGCATACCATGGCGGTTAGGTAGTACCCGCCGTTTTCCGCCGTCCAGCAGAGCAGGACGGTTAGGAGTTCGTTGGTGTGCCAGTGTTTTTCCGCGGTCGCCGCAAAGCATGCGGCAAGAGTGGAAACCCCGTATGGCAGACCAAATTTCATGAGCAATCTGAAAGCGAGGCTAAAGGTACCCCCTCGCGATGAGCGTAAACCGGCCTTGTTGAAGGGCCAACGGCATAATACGCCTCCTTTTAGGCGTTCTTGATTTTAGTGTACCACAATACAAAAACAGCCACCAAATATGGCAGGCTGTTTGAAAAAATAATTTAAATTCTAAACGGATTAAAGTTAGTATCGTTATCGTAATAATCTTGGTTTTCTGCGCGCTTAAGGAATTTAATTACGCGGTAGGTGAGTGGGGTGGCTAAAACTTCGTATAGAACTTTAAATACGTAAATTGTGCCGATTAAATTTAGCAGGGCCGAAAACGGCATGGTACCGTAAAAAGCAATTAGGCTAAAAATAATCGAGTCCACACCTTCGCCAATTACCGTAGAGCCAATGGTTCGGCTCCAAAGCATTTTACCGGCAGTCCAAACTTTCATTCTGGCCAAAATATACGAGTTGGAAAATTCGCCGGCCCAGTAGGCTATCATACTGGCCAGTACCAGGCGCGGGACAAAACCTAAAACCGCCTCGTATGCATTTTGGTTTGGCCAGTCTTTTGCCGACGGTAAATATTGTACCACCGCTAAAGTTAGTGCCATAACCACCAGACATAAAAACCCCGTCCAAATTATTCGTCTGGATTTTTGGTAACCGTAAACTTCAGTTAAAACGTCGCCAAAAATGTAGGAGATGGGGAAAAGAATAGTTCCACCATCAAAATTAAACCCCCACACCGAAGCCACTTTGGCCGAGGCAATATTGGAAATAATTAATACGGCGACAAATAGGGCACCGATAATATCGTAATATTTAAAATTATTTTGTTGCATAGCAACTATTATAGCATATTTTATCAAATACAAAACCCCTTTCTGTTTATAAAAAGGGGTTTTGTACCGCTTGTTTTAGGGTCATAACGCCTAAACTTTCGCAGTGATTTATTTTATTATTTATTCCATGGGTTTAGAGGAAGCTCGCCGTTCATAATATTTTGAGCGGTAATTGTGGCCCCGGATTTTTCCCCGGAAACCATTAGCGTATCGCCAACCGCAATATTAGAAACGGAAGATTGGGAAACTTTTCTCACACTGGCGTTTCCGGCTTCTACCGTGTAGGTTTTGCCGTCTATGCCGGTTAAGGTAATGGTCTTGCCATTTATGGCAGAAACTGTGCCGTGAGTGTTTCTTTGTCCGCGTCCGTGCATTCCTATTCCTTTGCCCATTTGGCCGTCCGTGATTTTAGTGGCAACAATACCTGTGCCGGAAACCGTGCCTTGGACTTGAATGTGGTCGCCAACTTTAATGTCGGCAATGGTGATTGTAGTCAGGCTTGGCTTAGTATTTCCGGTAGTAGTAACAAATTTTTCCAAAACGGCAGAGTTGGCGTCTACAGTGTAAACGGTGCCCGTACGATTGTCTTTAAGGGTTATTGAATTACCGCTTATGGCGGAGACAATCCCCGCAGCTGCCAAATTGGTTTTTTGTTGCATCATTCGGCCACGCATGCCGAAAGTGCCGGTTGTAGTGTTGCTCGCTTGAGTTTGGAGGGCAATAGTGCCGGCAGTGCCGGCAGCCAAACCCACTAGGCTAAATATTACAGCTGTTTTTTTAAATGAATTCATGCTTATTTTGTTCCTTTTAGTGTTAATTATTTTTTAAGATTTTTACGACCTTTTGCCTAATGCCAAATTTAATTGTTTAATTATTAAGTTCTCTATTGGTCTTACTCAGGTGTATATAATACTGGTTTGGGTTGCCTATTTGGTTCGCGAATTTTTTAATTTGCCTTAGCTTAAAGACAAAATAAAAATCTTCCCTTTTTTAGGGCGTCAAAAACCCGCATATTTTTTGTCGTAAATAAAAAACACCCCGCCGAAGCGGGGTGTTAATTTTGGAAAGCTCAAATATTAAGCTCTTTGTACATTGACAGCATTCATTCCTTTTGGGGAATCTTCTGTATCAAAAGTGACAGTGTCACCTTCATGCAGTTCGTCAAATTGTACGCCAACCAAAGCTTTGCTATGGAAAAATAAATCTTTTTCCTGGCCTTCAACAGTGATGAAGCCAAAGCCCTTGTCGGTAAGTTTTTTTATTACACCGGTCATGGTTTTAGTAAATTTAGTGAGTAAAGATGTAAAAGTGAGTATGTTTTTAAAATTCGACTATTTTCTAGCCACATACCTTTTACTTAGTAAGTATGGCATACAATTACGGACTTGGCAAGCCCCAGTATTTATTGGCAAATATATAAATCAGCAACAGAGTTTCTACCCGAATTTAGAGGTTTGAATTGGTACCCGCTTTGTACTATTAAAGTGACCTGTTAGCCTCAACTTTCAACACTCTGCATGTATAATGCAACACCCGCGGGAAGCAATTCCGCGGGGACGTTTTTTTATAAAGTGCGTTATAATTTAGTTACTTAAAAAATGTCGTAAACATCGAAACAAAAAAGACTCTTGAACCTGGACTAAGAAAGTTTTTTGTGATAATATTATTTCCGCCCGCTTGAAGTGGGTGGTCCACCTTCGGTGGAAAGTCATCCAATAAGTTCAAATATATGAATCGCTTAATTCAACGAATACAATCTTATTTAGCTACTCCGGCATACGCCCAGGAGAAAATTAGCGACCTTTTAATAGAGCTACGCCATCGTGTTTTGAATTTTGATATTCGATTTATTGATGAAGATGGTGAAAAATATTTTTACGCTCAATCAGTTGATTACCCGCGCGGTTATATTTCCGCTACCGGGCAAACCATAGAAGATTTGGAAAAGGATTTGAAGGATGCAATTTTTACTGCTTTTAGCGTTCCGGTCAGATACTGCAATTCGGATTTGATTATTTTTAACCCCCCGCTTCCCAAAACTCAAATAGCCAACATTAGTAGCAAAATGACTTTTGAAAAAATTTATGCTACTACCTAACCTGCCTTCGGATATTTCCCAAAAGCGACTTGCCAGAGCTTTTGAAAAGGCAGGTTTTATTTTGGATATGTCCGGAGGTAAAGGTGGTTATTATAAACTGATTTGTCCAAAAACCAATAAATTTATTACCTTACAATCTAAAATTTGGAAACAAGTTTTACGGGACAAACTCAAGCAAGCTGAAGAACTAGCTACGACACCATGGCGATAATGGGTAATTACTAAAAAATTTTAACGAAGATGACCTTTGTATTAATTCAACACCCGCGGAAGCAATTCCGCAGGTGTTTTTATTATATATGGAAATATTCTTTATAGAGTTTTTGTAATTTTATTTCCTTCAATTTAATGTGTATTGACGTAGGGCTTGGCAGGAGTATAATTTTTATATCTTCCAAAGGGGGAGACTATGAGGCCGCAAATTATCGTCGCCACGTTTTTGTTATTGATTTTCGCTTGTTTGAATACCTCATTCGGACAAGAAAACGACAACGATCAACCTTAGGGAGTCATGTTGGGTGTAAAAGGTAAGTTGGGATATGGAGTCATGCAATGGTTCAAACAAACATATCAGAATCTACCCGACACCCTCAGAAATGTTTCTGAATGGTACTAAACTTTTGAAAACAAACCTCTCTACTGGAAATCACTATTCCTTTTGCCACTAAATAGTGATTAGCTGGTAATCCACTGGTTTGACCAGTGGGCTCAAAAGGTTTGACCTACATGTAGATCCACAATAAAAAACATAGTAA
>JBBRWU010000090.1:0-4396 GCA_038249015.1 Candidatus Doudnaibacteriota bacterium
CATTCATTGCGCTAAATATGTTATTGCTTGCGGAGTAAAGCGGGTGGTGGTGGGGAAAATTTATCGTAATCCTCAAGCGGTGGATATGTTAAAAGAAGCTGGGGTGTCGGTGGAAGTGTATCAGGAAAATCCAAATTGGAACGGCGAGTTGGCGCAAATTTTTTCCGAAAGTATTCCGGATCGGGTCAATCAAGGTGAAATAAAATTATCGTCGAAATTATAAATATTATGCAGAACAAAGTTATTTTGGCGGTTGTAGGTTTGGCCGGTGCGGGCAAAACCGAAAGTACGGAGTATTTAATAAAAAAAATGGGCTGGCCGAAGGTGTATTTTGGACAACCGGTGATGGATGAAGTGGCACGCCGTAGTTTGCCTATAAATGAGGCCAACGAACGCTTAGTGCGTGAAGAACTTCGGACACAACACGGTATGGCGGCAATGGCGATTTTAAGTATTCCGAAAATAAAAGAATTATTTGCTTCTTCAAGTGTAATTTTAGAAAGTTTGTATTCTTGGGAAGAATATTTGGCCATTAAAGAAGAGTTTGGAGACAGTTTTAAAGTCTTAGCCATTTATTCTGCATTGTCCACCCGGGTAGAAAGAATGAAGGTTCGACCTTTTCGCCCTTTAAGCGAAGCGGATTTAATTTCCCGTGACAAATCACAGATTGAAAATTTGCACCAAGCCGGGCCGATTGCTCGTGCAGATTGGACAATAGTTAACGAAGGAATCAAGGAAGAGTTACAGAGGAAAATTGATGAAGTCCTTAAAAATTTAAAAGAATGATATAAATAGTTGCGCTAAATCTTGTCAATATTTTAATTCATTTAAATCTTGTCAATCAAACTATGCAGGTTAATATAAAAAGAATAGATCCATCCGTAGAATTGCCAAAATATCACACCACCGAATCGGCCGGGTTTGACATTGCTTCGAATGAAGATGTTTCGGTTGCTCCCGGTGAAGTGGCAAAAATCCCCACCGGGCTGGTAATTGCCGCCCCTAGCGGTTACTTTTTACTTATTTCGGCCAGAAGCAGCTTGCCTTTAAAAAAAGGTTTAACAATGGCCAACGGTATTGGGGTAATTGACCCGGATTACGCGGGACCTAATGACCAGATCCATATTATTGTGTATAATTTTACCAAAGAAAAAGTGGAAGTAAAAAAAGGCGAGCGCCTTGCTCAGGGAATATTTTTGCCTATTGTTCAGGCACAGTGGGAAGAGGCAGATAAGTTGCGTAATGTTGACCGGGGTGGGATGGGGAGCACGGGAGGGTACAAGGAATGAGCAAAAATGACAAAAACGACGAAAATGAGTAAAAATAATTTGCAGTTCCATTTTTGTCATTTTTATTTTTTTAATTTTTGTCATTAACAACATTATGATTATCGGACTTGTGGGAGAAAAATTAGCGGGCAAGGACACGGTTGCCAATCACCTCGTGGAAAAACACGGAGCCGGGCATTTTCGGTTTACTCATATTTTGGACGCAATTTTGGAGGAATTAAACCTGCCGATATCCAGAAAAAATGAAATTGACCTTGGCTTGGGTTTGCGCAATATTTTTGGAGAGCATGTTTTGGTAAACGCATTGGAGCGGAGGGTTAGAAAATCTTTGCAAAGCTATCGGGTGATTAACGGCATTCGTATGGATGAAATGGAAATTGTCAAAAAGTGGGACGCGACAATAATTTATGTAACAGCGCCTCTGCAGGTACGCTTTGACAGATATTGTAAACGCAAAGAAAAGGTAGATGACGGCATAATGACTTTGGAGCAATTTCAACTTCAGGAAAGAGGGCTCACCGAAGCGGGAATACCGGAATTGGGCAAGCAGGCGGACTACCGAATTGATAATGTGGGAACTTTGAGCGAGCTTTATGCTAAAGTTGAAGAAATAATGAAAAAGATTTAAGTTATAAACAATCATGATTAAATTCGGAAAATCTAAAAAAACGGTAGTTATCCCAAAGGGGAGGTTTATTGTTATTGACGGCACGGACGGTAGCGGTAAAGCCACACAAACCAATCTTTTAGTGGAAGAGCTAAAACTTTCCGGATATGAAGTTGAAATGACGGATTTCCCTCAGTATGGCACCAAATCCGCCGGGCTAATTGAAGAATATTTAAACGGCAAATATGGTCAAGTGGGACCGGAAGCTGCTTCAATTTTTTATGCGATAGACAGATTTGATGCCAGTTTTAAAATTCGGGAATGGCTAACGGCGGGGAAAATTGTTATTTCTAACCGTTATGTTACGGCCAATGCCGGCCATCAGGGCGGAAAGATAGCCGATGATATGGAGCGGCTGAAGTATTTTAAATGGTTGGACAACTTGGAGTACAATATTTTTAACATTCCTAAACCGGATTTGAATATAATTTTACATATGCCGGCGGAAATGGCGCAGGCGTTGGTAGATAAAAAGTCCGCAGGCCAGCGGGAATATGCCAACGGAAAAAAGCGCGACCTGCACGAAGCGGATATTAACCATTTAAAAAACGCGGAAAAAGTTTATTTGCAAATTGCCCAATTATTTCCCAACACTAAATTAGTGGAGTGTGTTAAAGCAGGGGAGTTAATGCCCCCGGAAGAAGTGCATAATAAAGTTTGGGAGCTAGTGAGGAGAATTGCGTTAAAAGATTTTAAACCAAAACAATAAATAGACTTGTTGCTTAATAATTTTTTGATGCAAAATTATGATATTTCAGACAAAACCGCAGTTTAAAATTTTGATGTTTAACTTTAGTTAAGCGGTCCCCCTTCGGGGGATTAACAAGGTTTTGGCGAAAGAGTCCGCCTTAGGCGGAGGCGAGAAATTATTAAGCAACAGGTCTAATAATTAAGGGATCCCTCTCCCGACAAGTCGGGATCGGGATGACACATTAAAACATTATTATGAAAGTTTATTTAGATCTACTTCAAAAAATATTAGACGACGGTGCGCAAAAGCACGATCGTACAGGCACAGGAACCAAATCTATTTTTGGCTATCAAATGCGTTTTGATTTAGCCAAAGGGTTCCCGTTAATGACCACCAAAAAAATTCATTTAAAATCCATTATTTATGAATTGCTGTGGTTTTTAAAAGGCGATACCAATGTAAAATGGCTTAATGAACACGGGGTAACTATTTGGGACGAGTGGGCGGATGAAAAAGGGGACTTAGGTCCCGTTTATGGAAAACAATGGCGCGCATGGAGAGGCTATAAGGGGGAAACTTTTGACCAAATTTCCTATGTGCTAAATGAAATAAAAAATAATCCTGACAACAGACGTATGATTGTTTCCGGTTGGAATGTCGCCGACTTGCAGAGTCTGATCTCCGGTACCAAGTCCGCGCCCCCACCCTGCCACACCATGTTCCAGTTTTACGTGGCCAATAACAAATTATCCTGCCAGCTGTACCAAAGGTCTTCCGACACTTTTTTAGGCGTACCGTTTAATATTGCTTCTTACGCGCTACTGACAATGATGATTGCACAAGTAACCGGAAGGGAGCTGGGAGAATTTGTTCATACCCTAGGCGATGCCCATATTTATAATAATCATTTTGAGCAGGTAAACTTGCAGCTCTCCCGTCAGCCCAAAGCCTTGCCGACCATGAAATTAAATCCGGAGGCAAAAGATTTGTTCGATTTTAAATACGAAGATTTTACTTTGGAAAATTATAATCCCGATCCCGGCATAAAAGCACCGATAGCAATATAAGGGAGGCAAATAGTAAATAGCAATAAATAAATAGGAGAAAAAATGTTTTCAATTATTGCCGCTGTGGCGCAAGACAACGTTATCGGAATTAAAAACGGTTTACCGTGGCATTTACCCGAGGATTTAAAGCACTTTAAAGAGCTAACTATGGGTAAGCCGGTTTTAATGGGCCTTAACACCTTTTTATCCATAATGGAGATTTTAAAAAAACCATTTCCCGGCAGGCTAAACGTGGTCATTAGCAATAATCCCCAAGTAAAAGTGCCAGAAGGAGTTTTACTTTATACAGATTTGGATCAGGCGCTAAAAGATTTAGCAGGTAAGGATATATTTGTGGTAGGCGGGGCAATGATTTATAAACAATTAATAAACCGCGTGGATAAGTTATTTATAACCCATATAAATAAAAAATACGAAGGTGACGCTTTTTTTCCGGAAATTGATTTGAAGGTTTGGAAAAAAGTTTGGGAAGAACCACACCAAGGCTTCAGTTTTGTAAATTACGAAAGAATTTAAATTAAATTTTAAAATCACCTCCAGCTTTTTGACCGAAGGTGATTTTTTTTGTATCCAACCCAGTCTACACAACTCTGTAATTACAGAGTTGTGTAGACTGGGGGATTATTTTTTAAGCTAAGTTTTAGTCTGTCAACCACAAGTAGAAATGTCCTAGCGCTGCACA
>JBBRWU010000091.1:0-4349 GCA_038249015.1 Candidatus Doudnaibacteriota bacterium
CTTTTTGGGATTAAGTTTCAAGTTGCCGATTCCGGTTATGAAGAGATTTTGCAAAAGAACTTAACTCATGAGCAACAGGTGGTATTTTTAGCGCTTGGCAAAGCCAAAGCCACGGCTAAAAAATTTCCCAAAGCGATAATTGTTTCGGCTGATACTATGGTTTTATTTGGCGGAAAAATAATCGGCAAGCCAAAAAATAATACCGAAGCTCAAAAAATGTTAAAGAGTTTTTCCGGCAAAACCCAAACGCTTATAACCGGAGTGGTCGTGCTGGACGCAAGTAGCGGACAAGTGCTAAATCATGTGGAAAAAAGCAGATTATCTTTTAAAAAACTTTCGAGGGCGGATATTGCCAAATATATAAAAATTGGCAAACCGTTGGATAAAGCCGGTGGTTATAACCTTCAGGGGCTGGGTTTTAATTTAATTAAAAAAGTTGAAGGGGACTTTACCAATAATTTAGGTTTGCCTATGAGCGTGGTGTATAATTTTTTACAAAAACTAGGTATAAAAATTTAATTACACCATAAATTTTAATTGGAAGAGGCGGTGCCTCTTTGGACTAAAAGGTTTAATTTATGATTCTCAAAGGACAAAAAGTTATCTTGCGGCCGATTCGTTTGAGCGACGCTCAGCGGTTTGTGAAATGGTTAAGTGATCCCGAAGTTTATCAATATTTACAGGCACAGAATCGACATTTGACTTTAAAAAAAGAAAAGGAATGGATTAAAAAGAGTTTAAAAGATAAGGGAGATAAACGATTTGCAATTGATACTTTGGGCAAAATCCATATCGGCGTAGTTAGCTTAGAAAGAGTCGAGATAAAGCATAAACGAGCAGTATTTGGAATTTTTATTGGCGATAAAAGTTATTGGAACTTAGGATTGGGTTCTGATGCTGCAAGAACAATTTTGGAATATGGGTTTGAGAAAATGAAGCTTCATAAAATAGAACTCACTGTTTACGCTTACAACCCCAGGGCTCTAAAAGTATATAAACGTTTGGGTTTTAAAAAGGAAGGCGTAAAACGAGAACACAATTTTCATCAAGGGAAATTTTGGGATGCCTACGATATGTCAATTTTAGAAAGGGAGTGGAAAGCACATAAATTTTAATTTAATAATTAATTATTAAATTTATGGCACATTATGTTTGCACCGGCGGATGCGGTGGGGGGTCTAAAACCCCCGGTACCTGCAACAACCAGGAATGCATGAAGTATCATCAGCCTCTGGCGGTTTGCCACTGCAGTGACGGTTCTCACAAAGAGGCGTACGAACACCCCAATGTGGCAATCGACGAGGGTGATGCCGAAATAATAATCTAAGCATGAAAAAATTTATTTTGATTTTAGCGGTATTGGTTTTAATAGCGACTGTTTTAGTCGGGGTTTTTCGGCATAAAGCAAATCAGCCAAAAAATAATTTAAAAAGTATAAATCAATCTCAAAAAGAGCCGGTGCAAACGCTTGAACCGGCTATTAACGGAAGTTTGGTAAAACCGGAAATTGCTTTCAGCCGCCCTGTTGCAGTAATGGTGGAAAACCATCCCGATGCTAGGCCGCAATCGGGCCTAAATGAAGCGGATATAGTTTACGAAGCGCCGACCGAGGGAGGGATAACCAGATTTTTAGCCGTCTACCAAACCAAACAGGCAAAGAGTATAGGCCCGGTTAGAAGCGCCAGAGTGTATTTTGTGGCAATCGCCGACGAGTTAGGCGTACTGTTCGCCCACGTGGGCGGGAACAGTGATGCCTTGGCAAATATTCGGGCGGGGCAATATAAAAATATTGCCAATGCCGACCAGTTTTTTGCGGACCAATATTTTGAGCGCGTTAAGTTCCGGCCAATGCCTCATAATGTTTATACGTCCATAGATAAATTAAAAAATTTAATTCAAGAAAAAAAATATTTCAACCAAGCGACGTATCAACCCTGGCAGTTTAAGGATGATGCGCTAATTTCAACTCCCACAGCTTCTAATATCAATGTAAATTTTTCCACGGTTTCTTACGCGGTGAGATGGCTTTACGATGAGACAAATAATTCTTACGCCAGATTTTTAGCAAATAAGCCACACAAAGATTTAGATACCGGGAAACAAATTATTGCGAAAAATATTATTGTCCAATTTGTGGAAACCTCTCCAAGCAAAACCGATACTTTATTATCCATAGACATGGACTTAACCACCGGTGGAAAAGCAACGGTTTTTTTAGACGGCAAGGAAATTACCGGCACTTGGAAAAAGACCAATGGGAGAACGAGATATTACAATCAAAACAATCAGGAAATGAATTTAAACCGCGGCGTAACCTGGGTGGAATTGGTACCAGTTGAGAGAGCAGCAACCGTGAAAAATTAAAAATATTAAAAGTGGTAAAATATTCACATATGTGAATATTTTACCACTTTTAATATTTTTAATTTTTCATACTTCAGTGTATGGGAGATAGGTTGGTGATTATTACGTGATTATTTAAACAATTTTTTTACCTGTTCCAGCAGGGCAGGGTTGTCAAAGTAATAGTTGAATTGTTGCGCCCAATTTTTTTCAGTAACATTTATTACCGGCAAAACGCCGCGGCCTTCTATGGGCTGGTTATCGTCGGCCAAAGTTAACGTGTGAACCAAATATACGGCATAAATTTCCTGGCTGTCTATTTGTGCGGTTATGGGAAAAACTCTTTCAATTGTGCCCCAGCCTTTGGTTGGGGTGCCTACAAGTAAGCCCACATTGAATTTTTTTAAACTGCCGGCCATAACTTCGGCCGAACTTTGAGTGGCGCCGTCCGTGAGAATAACCACTTTTTTATAGCGCATCAGTTCAGGCAAAAAACCCGTAATGGTTTTAAACGGAAAGCGTTCACCGCGGCGCAAATATTCAAACGCGTATTGGTCTATGCCAATGAACGGGCCTAAAAAAGACGGCAATTGGTCTATGGCACCGCCAATGTTGCCGCGCAAATCCAAAACCAAAATGCGTAAAATCGCAGGTTTGCTGTCCATAATTTTTGCCGCAGCCTGGAATTCCGGAATTAAAGTCGGGGTAAAACGGGCGAGTTTTACGTAAAAAGTTTCGCTGTCCAGCTGGCGATAGGTTACGGTTGGCTCTTGGCCGCTTTGGTCATAAGTTTGGCGTCGTTCCGGCGCCTTTAACGCTTCGTGCGCACGTTCCACCAAAGCCAATTTTTGTTTGGCCTCTTCGGTGTTTTGTTTGGAAAGCTCCGCGGCTTTTTCCTGGTAAACTTTTTCAATGGTTTTTTGGTCCGCGTTTTTGGCCACACCCAGGTCCGTATAAAGGTTAGTGGAAGTGTCTATGTTGTTAACGGCATTGCTTAAGTCCTGTACCAATTTTTGGCTGTACAGCCGGCTGCGGCCAAAAGGTTGGAGGTTTGTCAAAACCAAATCCGCAACCTGGGTTACGAAAGTTTTTTTCTTTTCCGTGTCCGGCAATTTTGCCAGCTGATTTTGGATCATTGATTCCACACCCGATTTATTTTTAAATAACAATGAAATTTCGCCACCTTGAATTTTTTGCACAGCTAAACGGTAGAGTTCGCTTAACTGGTCATCTGTAATTTTGTCCCAGTAGTTTTGTTGGATAATATTGTAAATTTCATTGGCAAAGTTCAGATAAATATCTTTTTGCTCAATAACAGCCGGAGCTTTTACTGATTTTTTATTTTGATACCACTTTACGCCAAAAATTCCGCCGACAGAAATAATTATTAAGACCAGAAGTATCCAGGGTAAATATTTTATAGATGGGAATTTCATTTTTGTATTATGGGACTGTTGCCAAATGAATTTTGATGTCAAAATTTATTTTATTATCTTTGTTATTATATCATACAAAAAATCCTCCTTTGGGGAGGATTTTTTAACTCAGCGTAAATATCAACGTCTTATCCGCGGTATTATCGCACTCTTGCGGTTTTTGCTTTGGTCTTTATACAGCGAGTGCAAACTTTGACTCTTTTTCCGTTTATCACGGAGTACTGTAAATTTGGCAAAAGTCTGACTATCGAAGGTCTCATACTGTGAGAGCGCTTGATAGTGCGGGAATAAGTTTTTCCGCAAACGGTACACATTCTGGGCATGAAATTAGTATAATCTATTAAGTATAAAGTATAAAGTATAACGTATGTAAGGTAACTAGAATAGATTACCATAGTTTGATATAATGGTCAAGAAGAGTTGATAATTTGTCAAAAAAAAGTGATAATGTCCTAGTAGCCACAAGTAGAAATGTCCTACCCCCGCTGTTTCCTGCCATACTGTGTAGATGAATACACAAATGACAGAAGCCAAAACCAAGGATACATTCTTTATGACAGAGGCGGATAA
>JBBRWU010000092.1:0-4250 GCA_038249015.1 Candidatus Doudnaibacteriota bacterium
GTAAGGGGTTTAGGCGGTATTCCAAAAATGATTAAGAATCAAATTCATGGTATCAAAAATATCACTGCTTTCAACCACAAGGCCGAGTGAGCTGTCCCCTTCTTGGGTAATAAATGCAACCTTGCCATTGTAAGCAAAGACTTCATTTTTGAATGGAAACTTATCTGCTGAGATTAATTTTGTTTGGCGAAGAGTAAATTTGTCTTTTGTCTGCAAATCCCTATACAGCGGAATGTCCGGCGCAATCACTTTAACATGGTTGCCCTTTTTGATTCTTCTTTCAACGTATTCTCCGCTCCAAAAATCCATAATTTTTTCATCGGGTAGTTTGCTGGACAGGACTTCAATATAATCGGCATGTCTGGATAAAATGTCTTCGTATATTTCTTTTATGCCTTCCACTCCCTGGTAAATTCGGACTGACGGTTTTTTTCCGGCATGGTTTTGCATGGCCAAAAGCTGACCCATCATGTTGTGGAGCACATTTTCTTTTTGCTTAATTAACGGGAAAATATTTTGTGGGTCTTCGGTAATATAAATTTTGTGCTTGCCTCTTTGTATGGTTTTAATGAGTCCTTTTTCTTTTAAAGAATCTACAATTTCATAAACCGTGGCGCGTTTTAAATGTGATGTGTTAACCAGCTGTTGCATTGTGGCCGGACCGGTCTGAAGTCCAGCTAAATATAAAGCTGCCTCCTTGGCGGAAAGTCCGATTTTTTGCAGATTTTGTTCTAAATTCATAAGACCTGTTGGAAAATGAGCTTTTGAGATAATTTTTGCAAACTTCGAGCGAAAAGGGCGAATAAGCGACAACGTTTAGCCTTTAGAGCTAAGCGGAGGAGCTTTGAGCCTTTTGCAGCCGAAGTCTGGAAAAATTGGCCAAAATGTTATTTTTCAATAGGTCTATTCAGATATCGGTAAAACCGACGATATTTATTTAACAAATTAACCTTATTTTATACGGCATTTTTTATTATGTCAACAAAATTTATCAGGATTATTGATATTTTTTGTTAGTAGGTTATAATTACAAGCCAATCTAAAGGAGGGTTGGATAATATGGGTAAACCAATATTACGGATCAAAATTTTCACTATTGATCCACGTAGTGATAAGCATATTTATGGAGCAGAACAAGAGATGGAGGAATTCTTGGCTGTTCCAGGCAGGAAGCTTAAATACATTTTGCAAAGTATCGGCGGAACGCCAACGTTTCCCGTACTCTGCATTACATTTGCTTACGAAGATGTGGGTCACAAGCCCAGTAAGCCTGCCTGAGTCCATTTAAGGAGGTTTGAGCATGGGAAAAATCAATAAGGCCGAATCTGTGGTCAAGAATCTTGTGATCAAGGTTAGGCGAGAAGATGATGACGATAGATCACGAAGTGTATATCCATACAGGTTACGCTATCGTGGCGTCGCCTGCATTAAGGGGCTGCGGCGAGTTAAGCTTGCAGAGGTGATTTCTGAATCTTATTGTGTTGAATTGGTGGAACCGAAAGACTGGAACTCGCCTCGGGTTATCTTAGTATTTGATGCGAAAGGGGGCACCTTGCGGTACGATAGTCGGAAAGATTGCAGAGATCAAATAAGAAGACTTCGCCAGGGCACAAGAGAAGAGGTGATTCGTCAGGCTGAACTTGTCCTTAAGCGTATTGTCGCTGCTTACCGAATTTAGTTGAATACAAACGCGAACGGGAGGGTACATTAATGGAATTGAAGTATAGAGAACTTCAGGAGATTGCAGAGCACCGGCCGGAATTGATTCCGCAGTTGCTTGAGCTTCAACAGCTTGCGGAAGAAATGGGAGATGACCCTGAAGGTTGGATTGTTTTTGCACTCTCGTCGAGCGCAATTGGCCAAGCATATGTTCAGGTTCCAAAAGGGCCGGACAGACCATGGGGCGGTTCTTAACCCGGGGTATGTGACGGGCGCGATAATATAAGTCGCGCCCGGTTTTCATTTGCCTAAAAAATTACAGGCCAGAGGCCTGCAATTTATCAGTGTTATCCAGATTTTAATCCGTGTATCTGCGGTCTTACAACGTTTTCTGTTTTATTTTTTCCTCAAAGCTTTCAAGGACATCCCCTTCCATTAGTTTGATGGTGGTTTTAAGTTTAATGCCAAATTCTTCACCGGCTTGAATGGTTCGGGCGGAGACTTTGCTTTGCTGTAATTCTAAAATTTCCGCACGTCCTTGTTCTTCGCCGTCGCGCAAGACCATAATTTGGCTATTCTTTTTTAGTTCGCCTTCTTCCACTTTTCCGCCGACGATCATTTCACCTTTTTCCGTACGGAAAATGGCTAAAACTTTGGCTTTGCCAAAAGAAACTTTTTCCAATTCCGGAGTAAACATCTTAATAACCGCGGAAGTAATATCTTCCAAGAGTTCATAAATTACGTCATAGCTGTCTACCACCACTTTTTTCTGCTTGGCCAAGTTAATGGCTTTGGGGTTTACTTTGGTGCGGAAACCAATAACCGTGGCGCGGGAACTGGAGGCCAATAAAATATCCGACTCGTTTACTTCGCCGATACCTTCGCTTAAAATGCCGATTTTAACTTCGTCGTTTTTTAGTTTGGCAATGGATTGTTTAATAGCTTCCAAACTGCCGCCGACATCGGCTTTGATAATTAAATTCAAAGTTTTATTTTCCAGGTCTCCGACAATCCCTTGTTTGCTGGCCAATTTGTGGCTCTGGTTTTTGCGTTGGACAGAAACGGCAATTTGTTTGGCGGCATCTAAGCTTTCCGTAGTCTGTAAAATATCGCCCGCCTGAGGCACTTCGGAAAACCCGGAAATTTGCACCGGGGTAGAAGGTAAAGCTTCTTTTAACTTTTTGCCGGTTTCGTCTTCCAAAGAACGGATGCGTCCAAAAGCCGCGCCGGCTGCAATAATGTCGCCGACCTTAAGTGTGCCATTTTGAATAATTACCGTGGCTGTGGCACCTTTTCCTTGGGAGATTTTGCTTTCCACAATGGTACCAATGGTTCTGCCGGCCGGATTGGCGCGGAAGTTTTCCATTTCTGCAGTCAGTAAAATCATTTCCAATAAATTGTCGATGCCTTTGTTTTGCTTGGCGGAAATTTCTACGGCAATAGTTTTGCCACCCCACTCTTCGGTTAAAACTCCTTGGCCGGCTAATTCCTGTTTAGCTTTCATTACGTTGGCTTCGGGCTTGTCTATTTTATTAATCGCCACAATCATCGGCGTGTTGGTAAATTTGGCGCGGTTAATTACTTCCAAAGTTTGCGGACGGACGCCGTCATCTGCGGCAATTACCAAAATAATTATGTCCGTAACGTTGGCACCGCGAGCGCGCATTTCGCTAAAGGCTTCGTGGCCCGGGGTGTCCAAAAAGGTAATTTTTCTCATTTTATGTGAAAAATTATCTCGAGCGGGGCGAGGGATCCCTTCGTTGCCTCGGGACTTTGATTCGCTGGGGCGAACCTCGATTTGATAGGCACCAATGTGCTGGGTAATTCCGCCACTTTCGCCTTCGGCTACTTTGGCTTTGCGAATTGTATCCAAGAGTGTAGTTTTACCGTGGTCAACGTGTCCCATAATCGCCACAATCGGCGGACGGCTTTTTAGACTTTCTTCTTTTTCCGCTTTTAAAATTTCCTGTAAAAAACCTAAACCATATTCCTGTATGCTTTGGTCGGCTTCGTTTTCAACTTCAAAATTTAAATCTTGCGCCACAATGCTGGCGGTATCAAAGTCTACTTCCTGGTTAATGGTGGCCATAACCCCGTTTAAAATTAGGGTTTTAATGACAGTGGTAACCGGTAGGCTTAAGAGTACCGCAAAGTCGCGGACTTTTATAAAGCTCGGGATGCTAATTTTCTTTTTTTCCGTCGGCCCGGCAGGTTTGGCGACCACGGGCTTTACCGCCAAGGCCTCGGTGATTTTTTTTGCCAAAAAGTTGTCGATTTTGTTGGCTCGGGGCGAAATAAAAAAGCCCTTGTCGCGAGCGCGAGAACGGAGCTCTTGCACCGACATATTTAATTCCGAAGACAGACTGGATAAATTCATTGGCAAAAATTATTTATAACCTATTAACCATACCAGAAAACCCTAACAAAATCAAGGGTGTTTTAGGCCTTAGTAATAGAAGGTACAATACATAATGTGATCGCTTCTAAACTGGAATTTAGGAAATTCCTGGGAAAGACCAGAAAATGCTATAGTTTTGCCCCCGCATATCTAAGGGCCTTTTCTGTCGACAAAGGCCTTCACATTTCCGCCA
>JBBRWU010000093.1:0-4206 GCA_038249015.1 Candidatus Doudnaibacteriota bacterium
AGTGATTTTAGTATTTGCCGGCACCATATTGTTGTTTATAAAATAATTATATGCGCAAATTTTTCAAAATTTTAATTTGGACTCTGGTTGTGGTGGTTTTGGCTATTTGGATTGTGTCGTTATTTGCCCCAAGAAGCTCTAAAATTGAGTATGGCTTTACTTTTAGCGCCCCATACGCCCAAAGTCTTGGGCTGGACTGGAAAGAGGCTTATTTAGTTTCTTTGGATGAGTTAAAACCGCAGTATGTTCGTTTGTCGGCCTACTGGAACAAAGAAGAACCGGAACCGGGAAAATTATTGTTTGAGACCGGGCAAGACAGTGCTTTGGATTTTCAAATTCAAGAGGCATCTAAAAGAAATATAAAAATAGTTGTGGCGGTTGGTAGAAGATTGCCTCGCTGGCCGGAGTGTCATGACCCTTCGTGGATAAATGAAATGCCACAAAATATTTTACAGAATGCCCAGCTTTCCTATATTGAAGCGGTCGTTCGGCATTATCAAAATACTTCGCAAATTATCGCTTGGCAAGTAGAAAACGAACCATTTTTATCTACATTTGGTATTTGCTCACCGCTGAGTAAGGAATTTTTAGACAGCGAGATTGCTTTGGTAAAAAAATTAGATGTTTCCCGGCCAATTATTATTACCGACAGCGGGGAGTTGTCTTTCTGGATTCGTTCCGGAGCGAGGGGTGATATTTTTGGTACCACGCTTTATCGTTACGTTTTTTCCGATGTCTTTAAAAGGTATTGGACTAACCATATTCCGCCTGTATATTACCGGTTTAAAGGCGGGTTGTTACGCATCTTGCATCCCGGGAAGCAAATTGTCATAATGGAATTAGAGGCAGAACCTTGGACTACTGCCGGAATTCCTAATACTCCAATCCAGGAGCAGTTTAAAACCATGAGTTTGGGGAATTTTCACACAATCTTGAAAGTAGCTAAGGATACCGGGTTTTCTCCTCAATATTTGTGGGGAGTGGAATGGTGGTATTGGATGAAACAAAAAAACCATCCGGAGTTTTGGGATGCGGCCAAAGAATTATATAAGTAGCATAAAACATATATGCAAAAAGTTATTGGTTTGGATATTGGTGGGACAAAAATTAGCGGGGTGCTATTTGACGGTAAAAATGTTGTTAAAGAATTAACAATTAAAACCCCGGATAATTTTTTTGAGTTTGAGCGAAACTTGCTCAAGCTTGCCGATTTTTTGTCAGTCGGCGAGAAAGTTACAAATATTGGCGTTGGCATGGCTGGATTAATAGACATCAAGCTAGAAATAGTTAGACATTCACCAAATATTAAATTTATAAAAAATTTACATTTGGCGAAACTTTTTTTGTTGAATGGATTTAAAAAAGTGCAAATAGAAAACGATGCCAGGTGTTTTGCTTTGGCCATAAATAAAGTCGGCGAAGGAAAGATGGCAAAAAATATTGTCTGTATAACTTTGGGTACGGGTATTGGCGGGGGAGTTATTTACGCAGGAGAGCCATATAGAGGGGTGAATTTTGGCGCCGGCGAAGTGGGTCATATGCTTTATGACGGAGAAAATACTTTTGAAAAAGTTTTCCAAAAAGCACGGGACAAACAAGATGACAAGGCTTTAACAAAAATTATCGGCAGTTTATTGGTGAATATATATAGATTGGTAGACCCTGAAATGGTAGTGCTGGGCGGGGGAGTGGCTATTGATAAAAAAAGAAAGTTTTTAAATAATGCCAAAATATTTTGCGCAAAAAAATTAGCTTCTTATAAAATTAAACCTTCCAACATTGTAGTTTCAAAATTAAAAAACGCTGGAGCCATTGGCGCTGCCCTCTTGGTTGTTTAAACAAACCCACTCTATTACTATTGCGAAATATAATTCATAGAAAAATCATCGCGGGAACTTTAATAAAGGCCGGCATGCAATCATTAGACAAAAAAATTAGTCAAACTCTAAAAGAACAAACAGCCAAAAAAGAATTAGAAATTTAATACTCTATTACCATATTGTAATAGAGTGAAGGAGTAGAATGAAAAAAGGGATATTAATTTTTGCACTTATTAGTTTGCTTGCCGCCGGATGCGGTAAGGTAGTTTTAAAACAAGAAATTCCATCAAGCCCCAAGGAATCTTACGAAGAATTACCAAAGTAAATTTTGGTAATAGAAACAAAAAATCACCCTGACCGCTTAGATGGACAGGGTGATTTTTAAATTATGCCTCTTCGTCATCTTCTTCATCATCATCCTCGTCAACATCTTCTTCAGTAGCATCTGTTTCTTCTGTTTTGGGTTCGGTGGTTGCGATGATTTCGACGGGTTCTATAATGGTAATTATTTCTTGAACTTTCAGCGTCTCTTCAGGTTGTCCTGTATCCGGCTCTTGAGTTGGCTGCTCTTCTTGGATTACGATAGGTATTACGGCTTCAACTTCTTTCGACATATGGGCATTGGACGATTCTTGAGCGTTTGTAATTGCCGGAGTGTTGGGTAGTTTTATTTGGGCAACTAATTTTTCAAATTCGGGTAAATCATTCACGTTGCTTAAGCCTAAGTGCATGAGTAATTCGGTGGTGGTTTGATATAAAAAGCTTCTGGCATCCGAAGGGTTGCTAATTTTTTCAATTAGTCCGCGCATTAGCAGGTTACGTAAAGAATATTGGGAATTTACTCCTCTAATGGCTTCTATTTCCGCTTTTGAAATTGGTTGGCGGTAAGCAATAATAGCCAAAACTTCAATTGTGGCGTCGGTAAGTTTTTCCCGCAGTTCTGCATTAAGGAAGTTTTTTACCTGTGTGGAAAAAAGACTGTTGGTAGCTAGCTGGTATTCCCCGTCGTTATTTAACACCACAATACCGGATTCTTTGCGTTGCTCACAAAGTAATTCCAGGGCAGTTTGAATTTCCTTAATATCAATTTCTAAAATTTTTGCCAACTCTTTGGCCCGAAAAGGCTTGGCGGCCACAAACAACATGGCCTCGAGAGTTTTTGTTAGTTGTTCCTGTTCCATATAATAAATAAACCAATAATGATTAATCCAAAACTATAAAGTATAATTGTCGGCTTGCGCCCGAGTATGTTGGCAATCTCTTTTTTCCCCGGGATGGGTAGTTTAATCCATTTATTTTCTACCAACCAGCCCAAGGTTTTGTTATAAAAATTATCTATTGCCAGTGAACCGTATGTTACGCCGGCGAGAATGAAGAGTAATCCGATGAGAGTTTTAGACATAAGTGTTAGTCCATTTGATAATGGACATACTGCATTTGCAGAAAGTTAATTGTTAATTTTCAAAAGTCAAATGTCAAATGTTATTGTCATACTTTTTTATTACCACTTCAGTAAATAGCGCGTCCTGGTCGGCTACAAAAATTCTTTGCTTAATTAGTTCTAAAAGTGCCAAAAAAGTAATAATTATTTCAGCTTTATTTTTGGCAGTTTTTAAAAGGTCACTAAGGCGGGTTTCTATTTTATTGCCTAAAGTAAAGCGTAAATGGTCGATTTTTTCCTGAATAGAGACTGCCTCCTTAAGCTTGGCTTTTGGCAACGCATCTAATTCTTTTAAGCCGTTTAAAACTGTTAAAATGTTTTGATACAAAACTTGCGTGGAGATATTTGGGTCCGGGTAAAAACTGATTTTTTGTTCAAAAGAAATAGAACGGGTAAAACTTTGTTTTCGTTTGTTGTCCAAATGTTTTAAGTATTTGGCAACTTCTTTAAACTGTTTATATAGCAATAGTTTGCCTTCCAAATCAAACCCGGCATCTTCATCTTCTGCTTCCAATTCCAGGGTCGGCAAAATAGCTTTAGATTTGATTACCAAAAGCTTGGCAGCAATGGAAAGAAAATCCGCCAGTATTGTCGGGTCAATTGAACGCAGTTGTTTTATGTATTGCAAAAACTGCTCGGTAACTTCTGCCAAGGCAATGGTAGTTATATCCAATTGCCGTTGCTCAATTAGCGAAAGCAATAAATCCAATGGGCCTTCAAATTGTGCAATTTTTACTTTATCCATTTTATCTTTTAGCTTTGCTAAATGTACCTTTTAACGGTTGAACGAGTTTCTCAAAATCCTTTAGAGCCTGTTTGAAAACCTCAATATGTTGTAAAATAAGGGTATAAGCAAAAATTAAGAATTTGTACCCTAATGCAACAACATAAAAAACAAACACTTAAGCAATTAGATAATCAGCGCCAGTACGATACAGATCTAAC
>JBBRWU010000094.1:0-4108 GCA_038249015.1 Candidatus Doudnaibacteriota bacterium
CTTACATCCGCGAGACGCTTGGCGTCACGTGATTTCTGTCTAGCAGAATTCAGCGCCAAGAGTACCACCGATGCGAGCAAACCGATGATGGCGATAACCACCAACAATTCGATTAAGGTAAAACCAGCTTTATTTTTGTTTCTCAATTTTTTCACCCCCGATCCTTTATTAAACAAAATTGAAAATATTCTCATACCTTCAATTTAATATTTAGATTACTTATATTATAACATTTTCTAGACTTTGGGCAATAAAGTTATGCACAATGGCAATAATGTAAAGATTAAATATCAAAGTTCAAAAATGAACTACCTCGCAGCAAGCCCCGTAGATTTATCTTTACGGGGCAAGCTGCGGGGAAATCTTCTTGATTATAGGGTTTTTAGGGTCATATGGAATTTAACCACTCCGAACAAAGTGAGGAGTCCCTTATATAAGCGATTCTTCGCTTGCGCTCACAATGGTTCTAACTTACAACCATGGCACTATTCCATATAATCCGGTTTTTACTGCGCAAAAAATCTATTATTTTCCATTTTGATTTTTTACTTTTAAATTTCTTATTATCCCGCCGTGCTGGCTAAATTGTAAATAGGCATCAGTACGCCGGCTACCAACGCACCCACACCCAAACCTAAAATAATCATAATCATCGGCTCGAGCAAAGTGGTAAGAGTGGCCACTTTATTGTCCACTTCTTTTTCGTAAAAATTTGCCAGTTTGCCCATAATATCGTCTAATTGAGCGGTTTGCTCTCCGACTTTGACCATTTGGGTAACAATACTCGGGAATTCCCTATGGCCGGACAATCCTTCACTAATGCTTTTTCCGCCTTGAATTTTCGCTACAGTTTCAAGCAAAATATCCCTATAGATGACATTATTAATTATTTCCGCCACAATTTGTAAAGCTTTAATAATGGGGATCCCACCAATTACTAAGGTGGATAAATTTCTGGCAAACCGCGCCAAATAAATTTTTTCAAAAATATCCCCAATTATCGGCAAATGAATTTTTAGTTTATCCCATTGATACCTGCCGGCTATAGTGGAAACATAATACTTTACCCCTAGAATAACTCCGATAATGCTTAAAATTACCGTCCACCAGTAAGCGCCGAAAAATTTGGTCATGGCAATTAATGCCACGGAAACCGGAGGCAAACTTCCGCCCTGCTCTTCCAATACAGCAGTTAAATTAGGCAAAACAAATTTAAACATCAACAAGCCCACAATCACCAAAGCGGACAAGACAAAAACCGGGTAAGTCATGGCACTTTTAACCTTAGCCTTCAATTCATAATCCTTTTCTAATTGGTCGGCCAAATAAACCAAAGATTTGTCCAACGAACCGGAAACCTCGCCGGAACGCACCAAGCTCACATAAACGTTACCAAAGACTTCCGGATGTTTTACCATTGCGCTGGAAAGACTATCACCGTTTTCCACGGAAGAAATTATATCTCCGATAATTTCCAGTAAATACTTGTTGGTAATTTGCTCCTGTAAAATTCTTAAAGATTGGATAATCGGCACCCGGGCGGAAATAAGCGTTGACAGCTGGCGCGAGAACATTACCAGTTCTTTATTATTTATCGAATGGCCAAAAGGATTAAATTTAGCCAACAAATCTTCCCCCTGCTGTTCCATGCTGATAATAATCAAGCCGTTACCGGCAAGTAAATTTTCAGCTTTTGACTGGTCGGTGGCCAACACCACCCCGGATTGAATCCCGCCTTCTTTATTTTTTGCTTTATATAAAAACTTCATATTTTTACGGATTACGGAACTTTACGGATATACGGATTAAAGCACAAGCTATTGGGAAGGATACACTTCTTTCCGTATATCCGTACCAATCCCTACTCCGTAAAGTTAAGAGATTAATGACAAAAAGTACTCGTTGTCTAAAACAAAATTCTGTGCTACTTCCAATTCCACCTGCCCTTGTTTGACTAACAATGCCAAGGTTTTATCCAAAGGAATCATCCCTTCATCAAGGCTAGTATGAATAATATTCGGAATTTCATAAATCTTATTGTCGCGAATTACGTTGCGAACCGCGTGGTTAGCCATAAGAATTTCGTAAGCCGGTATGCGACCGCCGCCGATTTTCGGCAACAAGCGTAAAGAAACCACCCCGACAAGCACACTGGCTAATTGGCCGCGAATTTGTTGTTGTTGTCCGGCCGGAAAGACATCCACAATTCTATCAATACTTTGTCCGGCATCATTAGTATGCAGAGTCCCGAATACTAGGTGCCCGGTTTCAGCAACCGTTAAGGCGGCGGAAATAGAATCCAAGTCGCGCATTTCACCCACCAAAACCACGTTAATATCTTCACGCAAAGCGGAACGCAAAGCTCCGGAAAAAGTCGGCGTATCTAAATACAATTCTCTTTGGGAAATAATTGACTTATTAGGCGTAAAAACAAACTCTATAGGGTCTTCAATAGTTAAAATATGTTCGCTTCTGGTATTATTAATTTCATTAATTAAAGCAGCCAGTGCCGTTGATTTTCCGTGGCCGGTAGGGCCAACAACCAATACCAAACCTTGTCTTCTTTCAATAAACCTGCGTAAAGTGGAAGGCAAGCTTAACTCTTCCAAAGTTTTAATGCGGTTGGGAACAATTCTTAAAGCCACGCCCAAAACACCTTTTTGACGATACGCATTCACACGAAAACGAATATTGTCTTTAAAAGAATAAGAAAAGTCAATTTGCATATCTTCTTCAAACTTTTCTTTTTGAATCGGTGTAAGTAATACGTTAAGCAAATCGCTAATATTGTCATTACTTAACACCTGATAGTTATCCAAGCGGATTAGCTGAGTATCCACCCGAATAATCGGCGGTTCACCGACCATTAAGTGCAGGTCGGAAGAATCCCGCTCCAACACCACGGACAGCAATTTATTTAATTCCAGTTCACTGGCTTTATACATATTATAAAAAGTTAATTATTAATCACTGCTTTAACAATATAAATTAAATCTTTCGGGCGACTCAGTCGACGGTCAATATGGCCACAGATGCCGGCATTCATCAATTCTTTAATTATCTCGCCTCCTGTATTATACCCCATAGTAATAAGTCTGATATTCGGAAATTGTCGTCTTAAATTTTGCACTAAACCCCCATCGGCATTTTTTTCTTCAATATTTAAAATTAATAACCTGGGTCTAAAGGAATTCAATACCTCTCTTAACTTCCCAATTTGAGGACAATGTTTAATATCAAAATTATGTGCCGATAAATAATGCCCATAAAGGGCGGCTAAATATTCCTCCGGTTCACAAACCACAACCCGATGCGATTGGGTTGGGGTATGAGCCAAATCTGCAATTTTAAATTTTTCTTTAAAAATATAAGTCATAAATTAAATGAACAAAAATGACAAAAACGACGGAAATGACAAAATTTTAGCCTGTAATTTATTTTTGCTAATTTTTTTAATTTTTTTCATTACTAATTCTACTCCGTTGTTACCCGAATAACTTCTTCTATAGTTGTCTCCCCTCTAATTACCTTAACCATGCCGTCTTGCTTTAGGGAAATCATTCCGATTTTTTGAGCCACCTCATAAATTTTATGCGCCGGGGATTTGGCCAAAATTAAATCCTGAATTTCGGTATTAGACGGCAGTACCTCAAAAATCCCCATTCTTCCGCTATACCCGGTATGGGCGCATTTTTCACAGCCTTCACCTTTAAATATTCTGATTTTGTTTTTATCTACGCCTTCTAAATAGTCGTCAGAAACACCGACCAGCTCCTTTTTTATTTCTTCTTCCACGGCTTTACTTACCGGTAATTCTTTTTTGCAGTCGGGACAAATTTTTCTTACCAAACGCTGGGCGGCAACAATATTTATGGAAGCCACCAGCAAAAAAGGTTCCATCCCCATATCCATTAACCGAGGAATAGCGCCGATGGCATTATTGGTATGCAAAGTTGAAAATACTAAGTGCCCGGTCAGCGCGGCCTGCACAGCCAATTCCGCAGTTTCCCGGTCGCGGATTTCCCCGACCATTACTATATTTGGATCTTGACGCAAAATACTCCGTAGCCCGGCGGCAAAAGTTAAACCGATTTCCGGATTAATTTGA
>JBBRWU010000095.1:0-4015 GCA_038249015.1 Candidatus Doudnaibacteriota bacterium
AAGCGCAAACTCAACGTGAACAAGAACAATCCGGACAACAACTGGAACGACAATGTCCGTTTCCTCGTGGGTCCGGCTCCCGTTTCCGTTCCCGCTAGTTCCTTTTTTAAACTCCCCGCACCTAGCGGGGAGTTTGCATTACCGCCTGTTTCTGCCAGCCTCCCAGCATTTTGCCGACTTCCAAAAGGGGCTGGGAAAGGATGGTAAATTTTTTATTATCTAAGGCTTTTAATTCCCAAGCTAATTGCAAGAAAAATTTTAGCGTATCAAGTTTAATGCTGGCTTTTTGAATAAGTGGCATTTTGTGATCTTTGCTTGCAAATCCGGCGGTTAAAATCAATTCAATGACATCAGTATCTGACTAGGGGGTCAAGTCTGAATTTTTGACATATTGCATAACACTTCAATTATTTTACAATCTTTTTTTCACTTGGCTGGGGCGGTCCCGATCCAATCGGGATGATGCTTGGAGGGATAATGGTGGCATGATCCATTTTTCAAATGTTTGGCTGCCCGGGAAGGGTTCGAACCTTCGATGTCCCGATGCAAAATCGGGATGCCTTACTGCTAATTTTCTAATTCACAATTGGCTGCCCGGGAAGGATTCGGACCTTCGATGGAGGATTCAGAGTCCTCTGCCTTACCACTTGGCTACCGGGCAATGCGAGGCAGCCAATTGTGAATTACTTATGTGAATGATTACATCTTTAATCTAAGTTGAATTAACTTCGCTTATTTTAACAAATAATGGCATTTTATTCAACTCAACTCAGTTTATAGGGCATTGACTTTAACTCTGAACTGGCAAAAAATATATAGTAAATTTAATTTAAAATACCCTGTTCCGATTAATGGAATAGGGTATTTTAAATTAGCTAGTGTTGCCTAACTAAACTATTACGATTTACACACTGCGTAAGTCCTAACTACTTTAAAATTCCAATTTAAAATTCTGCTAACTCACTGGCCGGACTGGCTTGCCCGCCATACTGTCTACTACCGGTTTTTTTGGTTGCCGTCCACTTCTTCGACGTCTTGACTATCTTTTTCTTCATTTGAGCGATTTTTCCCCAATTCAACTTTATTCTCATTTTCAGCTTGTACTCGTACTTTTACTTCAACTTTTCCGTTGTCTTCAATTTTAATTTTAATATTACCTGTTGTCGTGGAAGTTTGACCGTCACTATTTCTATTCTCCCTACTATCCCCCTCCAATTCAAATTCCAATTTTATATTTCGGCTCAGCGCCCCGCTTTGTAACTTTAAAATATTTTGGTTAATAATTGCCGCCGCTTGGGCATTACCGCGAGCCTCAAGTTTTGCCTGAGCTTGCTTTAAAGCTTCAACGGCGCTACTTACATCGGCTTGGGTATTTATTCTGGCTTCCTCTTCAACACGGTCGTGGTCTTGATTCCTTTTCCTTTCCGGTGAGGAAGTCGCAGTAGTAGAAACCGATGCCTCGTTTTCAACCTTAAGCTCATCTAATTCCTGTAGCCTTTCTTGGGCAAATTTTGCCTGAAGTTGGGCTTTGGACTGCTGGTTAACCGCTACGGTTAACTGAACTTTTTCCGTTACCCGCTTAACCGGGTAAAGAAGATCCCCCGGCTTAGCCGAAGTGGAAGCAAACGCCGTACCGCCAAACAAAGATAAACCCACTAACACTGAAATTACATAACGCATAATTTTATCTTTCCTTTCTACCCAAGAGTATCGGACTAAATCGGGATTTGTTTCAGAGCGAAGAGATATTAAAACTTTACGGCGAATATTTTGCAGTTCAGTTGCGGTTAAAACGTCTTCCTTTCCAACAAGTAAAGGCAGGGCTTTTATTTCCTTATTAAATTTTTCTTTATTCCAAATCATATTTATCCTTTAAAATTCCTTGAACTTTTTTTAAGGCTCGATGTTGTAAAATCCTTACGGCTAAATTGCTCTTGCCTAGCGCTGTTGCCACTTCTTCCAAACTCAAGTCCTGAAAAAATCTTAATTCCAAAACTTGCCGGTAAGTTACAGAAAGTTGTTTAAACGAAGCTCGAACAATTGCCAAGTCGGATGAAACAGCCACTTCCTCAAAAAGCGAAGTATTGTCTTGCACGTCTATTCCCTCGTCAATCTCCAACGGCTCGGGCTTGGAATATTTTTTACGGAAATGATCATTTATAGTGTTACTGGCAATTCTGTACAACCAAGCGGTAAAATTTAAGTCTTTAAGCTCTAGGCGCTTTAATCCTAAAAATGCTTTGGTAAAAACTTCCTGCAAAACATCCTGAGCTTCTTCCCAATTTTGAATCTTTATCCGGACATATCTAAATATCCGTTGGGCAAAGCAGTCATATAACTGCCCAAAGGCTTCTTCGTCACCTTGTTTTGACCTTGCAATTAGACTTGGTATATCCATGCCTTTGGTTTAATTATAGTATCGTATTGTACGCTTATTTTGTTTCAGGCTGACTATAACTTAATAATACACTATATGGTATAATATAATAAGATAACAAATCGTAAAAAATGAAAATAAACATACAAGAAGCGCCTTTGGCTAAATTTATTTTTACCGATACCAAGATAGCTTGGCTTTGGCTGATTTTAAGAGTTTATGTCGGTTGGGAATGGCTGTCTGCCGGCTGGCAAAAATTAGGCAACCCGGCCTGGACGGGCGAACATGCCGGCGCGGCTGTACAAGGTTTTCTTTCGTCAGCGCTTCAAAAAACTGCCGGAGCACATCCGGACGTGCAAAGTTGGTACGCGGGGGTTATTCATTTTTCGCTAAACCACACCGTTGCCTTCTCTTACCTAATCACCTTTGGAGAAATTACCGTTGGGGTGGCATTAATTTTAGGCCTACTTACCGGCATTGCCGCTTTTTTTGGCAGTTTTATGAATGCTAACTATTTATTAGCCGGAACGGTAAGCGTTAATCCTATTTTACTTCTGGCACAAATTTTAATTATTTTAGCTTGGAGAGTTGCGGGCTGGTACGGTGTAGACAAATACCTTTTGCCTTATTTAGGGACTCCTTGGCAAAAAGGCAAACTCTTTAACAAAAATGTTTAAACTATTAAAACTCTTTTTTTACGCGGTGATTATTTTAGTTATTGCCTTTTTCTATTGGTTTTTGCCCAAATACTCTTTTGTGAGCAAAAACCCCGGTTATTGCGTAAACCTAACTTCCCATCTATATTATTGCGGGAATAATGCGGGTCTGGATAAACTATTTGCCAAATAATAAATATCGTCTTATAATAAAAAGAGATTCAAGTAGAATAAGAAACAAAAATATGTCAAAATTTTCGCCTCAAACCAAAAGTTTTATTGTGCTTTTTAGTTTGGCAGTTGTGGGTACTTATTTATGCACCATGCTTTGGCCGGACTTGGCTTCGTTCAGCTATAAAAGCTACACCTACCAAGCATCGCCCACCATTCAAAATATAAATAATGATGCTGTACAAATACCGGCGATTCCGGTTGTAGACGTTACCAATTGGAAAGAATACCAAAACACCGATTATGGTTTTAGTTTTAAATATAACCCGGACTGGAAAGTTAAAACCATCACCACAAAAAAAGATTTCAAAATTTTGGAAATCGACCCCGGGGCAAAATACTATAATATTAAAATATACATTAGCCCCAAAGAATTTTACGTAATGGATGGTTTGCCGACTAAAACCGAAACCATTGCCGGTAAAGAAGCTTTAAATGTAAGTAATATTCTGTACGGCATAAAGTCCGGTGACAACTATTTTACTTTTGATATTGGGCTTTCACTTAGTCTTACTCCGGATTTTGTGGCTATGGTTCATTCGGTTAAATTTCAATAAACCTAAGACTTACGCACCGTCGCCTTTTCGGACTGGCGAAGCCAGCTCCTAAAGCCTTGAATTACGAAACTCGCACGTTTAAGATGCCAATATTTTAACCAATGTCAAAACAGCCTTGGCACAGCTAGCCAAAGATTTTTTAAAAAGGTATCTAATTGTTCATTCCAAATTGTTGTAATACTAAACAGTCACAA
>JBBRWU010000096.1:0-4003 GCA_038249015.1 Candidatus Doudnaibacteriota bacterium
AAATAGTAAAAAATCAACCCCGTCCCGTCAGCCTAGGCTGACGGGACGGGGTTTTGAGTTGGTGGAATTACCACCTAAAGCCTGTGTATAATCCGGTCCCCCGATTTGTGGTGTCCACGAACGGGGAAATGTGAAAGTGGCTGTTTCTCCTCGTGAAGATTTGCCGTTCAAGGCCGAACCTGTTGAAAGCCTTGAGATGAATTTTTCCGTTTGTTGTCGGCAAATTCCAAAGGTCGAGTGATTCCCAGCGGAATTGCCATTCACCGCGCTTTGTCAGTCCGGCTGATAGTTCTTGGTAGAGTGTCTTTCGGCCGGAGTAGAACTTGGCGTCGGGAATATAGACAATCGTGTGGCCGGAAATTTTTGCCACATTCGCGATCGCCAAAAAAATGGCTTTATCCGTGGTTATACCGGGGTATGGTGTTATTATCAAGCGTGGCTGTTTGCTTTTGTCTTTGCAGAATAGGAATGTTCGGCCTAGGCCGAATTCTCCGCGGTGAACACCGTTTTCAACTTTGATGTACCTGGCTAAGAAGGCGACGCGGTTGATGCTTCCGAATACGTACAGGTCATAGGTTTGGTTACCTTTTTGGCCTTGTGTGAATTCTGTTTCTCCGTGCCAAATCACTTTTTGGCCGAAAGTCATAAGCGTGACAGCGAAGAGCGATAAGAGTTTCATTCTGTCCTCCATTGGGATGTTTCACCCATATCAATTTACCATTCTTGATATTTTAACCAAAATTGGTTAAAATATGGTTATGCAGAATATTTTGGAAAATCTTTTGAGTCCGCAGGCACGGGAGGTTTATGGCCTAATCGGAAAAGGCAAAAGCCTGACTGCTAAAGAAATTGGCAAGGTTTTGAAGATTTTTCCTAATGCTGTTTATCGCGAAACAAAAAAGCTAGAAAGTCTAGGCTTAATTACCAAAACCGGGAATTATCCAGTAAGGTTTTCTTTAAAAAATTCTAGTGAGGCTTTGGGTTTTTTAAATACGCTTATTAGACAAAGTTTTTCTAATAGCCAATTAACCACGGAAAATAGTTTAAAATTAGGGTTTATTGAAAATAGAAAAGAATTATTGGCTTTAACCAATAAAGATACCAAAACCGTAAAAGAAAGTTTAAATATAATTGTTTCCGGACATGAGGTTCCGGCTGATACGATTCTGACTCAAAAACAGGCAGTGGACAGAGGAGTGAGAGTAAGGATGCTGATTCAGGATTTAAGCGCTTCCAGCAGGGAAAGCATTAGGGCGTGGCAAAAGATCGGCATTGAAATTCGATATTTAAAATATTTGCAAGCCAGAATTTTTGTTTTTGACAGAAAAATTGTATATTTTACTTCCTATTCCGAAATCAAAAACCACGAAGCAATAGGAATGAGGTTTGAATATGAACCCTATGCAAGGCTTATGAGTGAGTTGTTTGAACAAAAATGGCTGGAAAGTAAGGCAGTGTAACCTATTTATAGAAACTTGATTTACTGTTAAAATGATATTTATGAGTGCGCCAAGATAAGCTGATTGTTTTCAGTTGGTTCAAATCCAACCTGCCTAAAGGCTAACCACCAAGGCAGTACGGAACTCTGCGTATTAAACAGTGATGTTTAGTGCGGAGCCAGAGGAAAGGACTTCTCAGGCCGTAACTTACGTAAAGGTATTTAAGCCCCGAAAGATATATATTTCCCACAGGCCGACCTTGTTCATATATGGGGAAGGTAATATTTAATACAGCGCTATGGTAAGCTGCATTAAACAGGGCGGGGTACTCAGACCACGGCATGAAGAGATGACGGACACAATCGGAACTTGGGAGGTCTGTTAGGGTCATATGGAATTTAACCACTCCGAACAAAGTGAGGAGTCTCTTATATAAGCGATTCTTCGCTTGCGCTCACAATGGTTATTATTCAATAGACTTGTCCCCAATTAAGAAAATCTGGCTTATCTACATCAATCGAAATGTCTTAGATAAGCGGAGTCGGATTATTAAGGGACAAGTCTAATGTATAAGGGTTATGGACGCTTGCGCTCAAGGTGACGTTTAATACCAAGACCTAAATCCGCTAACTTACAACCATGGCATTATTCCATATGATCCGTCTGTTACCCATTCCCCGCGGAAAAAAAAAGTAATGGTCGATGCAGGGTCGCTGTAGTGCAAGTCTTAAAAGCTAGTATTACAATGGTGGTAGCAGAAGTCTGAACAGTCCATAGTGTCCAATCGTTTGCCCGTAATGGGTTTAGCACGGAGAAGGGACTGTCTAAGTTATGCTGTAAAGCCAGGTTATTTATGCCATACTCAGATGTGGACAATGTACTTAGCCAACTTGTTACAATAGCCAGACAACTCAGAGTGCCTGGTGAATATGACTTATTGCAGAGCCGTGTGCGGGAAATCCGCGAGCACGGTTCATTTAGGGGTTTCAATCTTAATTTTGGGCAATAAGATGAGGCAGGAACGGAACTCCGATTTTTATGACGGTGGAATATTGGTGGCGGAAACAGCGTGCTTAGAATATTTGGATTTTGCCCGATTGATTTTTAAACAGGCCAAAGAATTATTTGAAAATGACTATGAATAGCATTAAAAAAATCTATTGCAGTTTAGATATAGAAACCAGCGGGTTTGATCCGCTTACTAACGAAATTTTGGAAGTCGGGTTTTGTTTTTTTGAAGTGAGTAAAAAAGGTATGAAAATTACCGAAGAGTGGACGCAAGTTTTTAAACCTTCTCAGCCGGTCGGTCCGCAGATTTTAGGCCTAACAGGAATTTCCCAAAAAGAATTGGATGAAGCTCCGCAGTTCGCAGATTTTAAGGAAGAATTGCAAGCAAAACTGGGTGATGCGATAATCGTTGGGCATAATATTGGTTTTGATACGAAATTTTTGGAAGTCTATGGCCTGAAATTTTCGGGGGAAATAATTGATACTTTGGATTTAGTGCAGTGGCTACTTCCCACTCACCACGGCTATAATTTGGAAAATTTAATGCATACTTTTGGAATTAATCACAAAGAAGCGCACAGGGCACTGGCAGACAGTAAAGCGACTTTATTGTTGTTGGAAAAATTACTGGGGCTTTATAATGGGTTTAGCGAAGAGCTAAAAAATAAAATTCAAAAATTAATTAAGGGTAAAAATTTTATTTGGGCCGGATTGTTGGAAAATAGTTTGTCTGAGACGAGTTTTGAAAAAGTATCGCACAAGATTGAAGAAAAAAAGTTTAAGGTGACGAATAAAAAAACTTTTAGATTGGGGGAAAACATTATCTATAATTACGGTATAGATAGAAATTATATTAAAGAGATTGCAGAGCTGGCAACAAAACAAGATAATATTTTATTGGTTGTCCCCAAGGCCAGGCAGGCGCTGGATTTATATAAAGACGGCTTGGTAAATGCCGCGGTTTTTTCGCCGGAGGTTTCTTTTGATGAGAAAAAGTTTTTACTGGCTTTGAAAAAAAAGTCTATGACCCCCGAAGAAACCAGATTTTTATTAAAAATTTTAGTTTGGAATTCTACTAACTGGCAAACGGAAAGTATTACCGATTTGAATCTGTCATTTTTTGGCGGACAATTTAAAAGTTTAATTACCGGCGGAAAAATTAATGAACATAAACAAGCGGGAGTAGTAGTTTGTGATATGGATATGTTTTTGTATTTAGCGGAAAATGAACTTTATACCAAAAGAAATGTTGTGGTGTGTGGGTTAAGTGAATTTGAAAACACAATTGTTTCCAATGTTGGCACGAAAACCAGTTGGGGCTATTTAAATTATATTTTAAAGTCTTATTATAACATTGAAACCCAGACGGGTGACGAAAAATATAAAGCCGAAATTGAGCAGGCTGTAGCTGCGAGTGATTTGTTTTTTGGTTTAACCTCGGCCTTACTGCAAAGTGATCCGCCCGGGTTTATGTATTTTAAAATTACCGTCCAAACGGAGAATGATGAGCGTTATTTGAAAGTCCGGAGTGCGGCCCAAAGTTTTATAGAAAAAAC
>JBBRWU010000097.1:0-3963 GCA_038249015.1 Candidatus Doudnaibacteriota bacterium
GAGACGTAGTCAGACTACGTTGATAAAAACCACAGCATTTTAACGAAGAAATTGGCCAAAGTCATTTGTAGACTCCGGCTCTGTCGGGTATAAAGTGGTAAGAGCGTAAGTCCTGATAATAAAAAAATAAAGTTTCCTCGCAGCAGAGCTGACGAGGTATTGAGTCTCAGGGGGCAACTATTATTTCGGAGCAGGGCCCCGAGGAGCTAATAAAAACTATTGTGAGCGCAAGCGAAGAATCGCCTATATAAGGGACTTCTCACTTTGTTCGGAGTGGTTAAATTCCATATGACCCAAAAACCGCCCCTCATATTTTAGATATGAGGATAATAATCGAACATGCCGTCGGCGGAATAAAAATATTTAAGCCTTTGTATTTATTTCAGAAACACTAAAAAATCCACAGCAGTCCTACCAGAGGGAAAAGTGAAATTAGTATCGCAGACAGGCCAAACTGTAAAGCAAATTTTTTATTGCCCGCAAAAAGAGAATAAGCGGTTTTGCTCATTAAATTTGTGGTATTGATTAAAATTAAAGTGAGTAGGGCAAAGGGGATTGCGACTGTTTTGCCTGCCATTTCCGAAAGATTGATTAAAATTGCATCTAATCCCGCAAGTGAAGCAAGAACTGAGCTGGCCAAAAAACCGGATTCACCGAAAGCAACTAATGAAATTTTAGTAATAATTTTAACCACCAGTAAAAGTAGGGCAAATTTAATTGCCGGTAAAAGAGAGAAAATTTTTCTGTCTTTGTCGTGTGATAAATCCACTATTTCTTTGCCGTGTTTCTTTGACATAAAGTACCACGACAGTCCTCCGGATACGGCAATCATGGTTAAAATTATTGGGGTGGCTTTAAACAAGAATTGAATATTTAAAGGAGCGATAAGCAAAAAAATCTGTAAAAAGCTTGCTAAATTGGCTAATAAAGCAGCGCCAACAAAATATTCAGTTCTTTCGGCCTTTAGGCTTTTTTGGGCCAGGCTCACTGTCGCAGAGGTGGAAGAAACAAACCCGGCCGCAAAACTGGTAACCGCCAATCCTTTTCCTTTGCCTAAAATTTTAGAAAGCACGTGGCTGAAAATATCAATACCGGTAATTAGCACCACCACAAACCAGATATTTTTCGGATTGAATATTTCCAAATTCGCATAAGCGCCCAAGTTTGCTCCGGCCTGTTCCAAGGCGTGCTTTAAAAACGGAGCATCGGAAAGTGTGTAACTGGTATTGGGCAGAAAAGGTAGAATAACCATGCTGATAATAGCATAGCTAATAAACGCTTTAACCTCGCCATGGGAAATACCTGCCACCAGCTCCTTAGTTTTATTTTTAAAAGCCAAAATTAGCATAACCACCATAACTAAAGCCACCAAAATTCGCATGGGTAAGACTTCGGCGGAAATCATAAAACCTAAAAAATAAGTAAAAAGCAGGGATACTTCAGTAGTCATGCCCAAACTTTTGGTAATAAATGAGCCCAGAATGTAGTACCCGACCAGCATTAGCACAAAAGCGGACGTTATTAGCAAAAAAGGCTCGTAAAAATTTTTTACGATAAACACTCCGGAAATTGCCCCGATTAAACATACCAGAGCGTAAGTTCTTACCCCTCCTGCGGAAAGCAGAGAGTTTTCTCTTTCACCTTCCCCACTTTCCCTTTCCAGGCCGATTGCCGCGCCTAGTAAAAGTGAAAGCAGTAGTTTTATAGGAAAATCCATTTTGAGTATTAAATAATTATTTTCTCAATTAGCTTTTTAGCAAAAGGCAAACCGACGATTAGTTATACAACAAGCTTTTGATGATAATTTTTTTGCCGATTATTGGTGCCCCTTTTCTTTAGCTTTCCAGATGTATTATTATTTACTAGTATATTTTTTTATGATGCATCTATTATAACATATCGGGCAAGTTTAAGATGTTGAAAGCTTTTGTGTTTCCTGAATTTCCTGTTTAAAAATAAATCCGTCGATTTTTTTTACGAAAGCGCGCATTGTTAAGGTTGCTCGTGTCTGTTTTCAGTTAGGGGGGGATTGCCGATTATTACTTAAAGCTTATAACCATGGAGCGAGAAAGTCAGCCTTGTGTCCTAAAAAGTGCCTGCGTGTTTTTTTGTCGACATCTATGCTCCTTCGCTATTCTAAATAGGATTTTGATCTTTAACCAAAGTTACCAAATCATTCATGGATATGCGGTAATAAGGCAGAAGCTTCCACCTTCTCCGCCTAGGCGGATTCGGCGGACAAGCTGGAGCATTATATACTATTTAGTTTAACAATTGAGTATAACAAAATTATATTACCGATTTTTTGGTATGGTTTAAATAATATTTAACCGCTTCCAAAAACGGAATAATACTGGCGGAAGCAAAGAATACAATGGCCCATTCATAAAAATTCAGTCCGGCGATACCAAATATTTGCCTAAAAAATTCAATATTGGGAAACAAAAATAATAGAGGTAATTGGGCAAAAATCGCATAATTTAACCATTTATTATTGAAAAGTTCTTTAAAATTTATCGGAGCCGTAATAAAACGCATTGAGTAAGCCTTAAAAAACTGTATTAGTATCAAAGAAAAAAAAGTCATACTTCCCGCAACGGCAAGCCCTTTGCCTTCCCAAAGGCCCAAATAAAATATGGATCCGTTTACCACCGTAGACCATAAGGCGGCGCTTAACATTAAGCTTGTTACCTGTCGGGTAAAAATTCCCCTTGTTTTGCTTCTAGGCGGTTCTGACATTGCTTTGCCTGAAGCGGGCTCCATTGATAAAGCTAAAGCGGGAGGTCCGTCTACGGCTAAATTTATAAAAAGAATTTGAACCGCTGTTAAAGGTAAGGGCATACCCAACAAAAGCGCACTACCAATTAGAATCACTTCGCCCAAATGCGAAGATAATAAATACATTAAATATTTTTTGATATTTTGAAATATTTCCCTGCCTTCTTCTATGGCTGCGATTATGCTGGCAAAATTATCATCCAGTAAAGTCATTCCCGCAGCCTCTTTGGCTACTTCAGTACCGGCAATCCCCATTGCTATACCGACATCCGCTTTTTTTAAGGCCGGGGCGTCATTTACTCCGTCACCTGTCATTGCCACAACTTCTCCCTTTAGTTGCCAAGATTCTATAATTCTTAATTTATGAGAAGGATTTACCCGTGCAAATACCTGAATTTTATCAATTTCAGAGAGAAGCGTTTCCTGCGACATTTTTTCCAACTCAGAACCCGATACTAATTTTCCGGAAGTTAATATACCGAGTTCTTGAGCAATAGTCTTAGCGGTTAAAGGATGATCACCTGTAATCATCACCACTTTAATGCCGGCAGCCTGACATTTGGCCACCGCGGGTTTTGCTTCTTCTCGGGCAGGATCTGACATGGAAACCATACCTAAAAATTCAGCATTTGAAAAATCCTGCAATCCGGACCCTTTTTTTACCCCGAAAGCAATAATTCGTTCCCCAAGGGCCGCTTGAGTCTCCGCGTACCGGTGGATAATCTGTTTTTGTTCTAAGGACAGACTGACTTTTTGTCCGGAATAAACAATATGGCTACATAAATCCAAAACGGATTCCAAAGAACCTTTAATATAGCTGTGAGTTACGTTTTCAATATTATGTACTGTAACCATACGTTTGGTTTCGGAAGAAAAAGGCTCTTCCGCGATTCGGGGGTATTTTTCAAATTCTGTTTTCGGTGTAAGTCCGGCTTTCATGGCCATGACCAACAATGCTCCTTCTGTCGGGTATCCGACTAGTTCCCACTGATCGACAGATTTTATAATTTGCGCATCATTACAAAGACAGGAGGCTAAAAAAAGGTCATGAGCGGCTTGAGAAAAAATAGTCTGAACACTGCCGTTTTTCGAAAAATTACCCGTGGGCTCATAGCCCTGACCGGAAATTTTTAAATGTGATTCCGGAACCCAGAGGCTTTGCACGGTCATTTGATTTTTAGTTAA